>JAZFZN010000256.1:0-5701 GCA_036475515.1 Gammaproteobacteria bacterium | reverse complement strand
CCATCGAGATCGCGTACTGACCACCCAGATTCAGAAAATCAAAAATCCGGATCACATTCTGATGCGTGATCTTGCGCGAGTAACGCAGTTCGTAGACGAAACGTTTCATCATCTCGTCATCCGACGAGATCTGGGAGTTCAGGAATTTCAATACGATCTGTTCGTCGACTGCACTGTCCTCGACCAGCAGGACGGTGCCAAAGGCGCCTTTGCCGATGCGCTTGATGAACCGATAGCGCGGATCGATCATTTCCCCGGGCTCGAGATTAAGGATATCCAGCTGTTCCTGCATCTTGGCATCAGCCAGTGTTTTCTCGAGTTCCCTTTCGTCGATCAACAGCGTCTTGGTTTCGTTGGTAGCTTCGATCGCCGAACCGGCCACGGCGGGTCGTGTACCGGTCACGCTGATCACGCGTTCCGCCGTGAGGCGGTGATCGAGTTCTTTCAGTGCGGCTGACGCGGCACGTTTGACTTCCGCGGCGTCGTCGGCCGTATGTTTAACCAGCGCTTTTCGAATGACGGTCGCGTTATCTTCGTCACCGACCTGGGCGAGTGCGGTCAGTGCCTCGACCTTGATCGTCTTGCTGTCGACTTCGAGTTGTTGCAGCAATGGCTGTAAGACTTGTTTGCCACCGATCTTGCCCAACGCCCGGATCACGACCGGAACGGACTCCTGGTTTTTGCCGAGCATACCGATCAGCGCCGGGATGGCCTCTTTACTGCCGATTTCCGCAAGTGCGTCGACAGCACGCTCACGGACCCACCAGTCCGTGTCTTCAACCGCCTCGATCAGGTGCTTCATCGCCTTCGGATCCTTGATCGAATTCAGGATCTCGATCGCCGAGCGACGGATCGCTTCGTCGTCGTCCTTGATCAACCGGATGACTGCGTTGACGACCTTGGGACCCCCGATTTTCGCGAGTGCGTCGGCGGAACGTGCGCGGACCCACCAGTCTTCATCCTGAACCGCTTCGAGCAGTTGTTTGATGTTTTCCGGTGTACCGATCTCGTTCAGTATTTCAACGGCCGCCCGCCGTGCATACTCCGATTCGTCTTTCAAGGCTGCGACGAGGTGCCTCGTCGTGTCCGGGTGGTTGACGTTGACGATGACATCGACGGCTTTTTGCTGGATGTTCAGATCCGGATCCCGTAGCAGCTCACAAAGCTTTTCGACGTCCATGTGCTCGCTGTCCATGCCGATCAATGCATCGAGCGCTGCTTCGCGCACATCTTTGTTACGGTCCGAGAGCTGGCTCTGCAAAGCGTCCTGAACATCGGGGCGGTTGAATCGAGACAGGATCTTGATGATCTGCGAACGGATTTCGGTGTCTTTGCCGGATGCGCGTGCGATGAGATCCGAAACAATCGTTTCGTCGGCCAGGTCACCGATGATCTTGAACACGCCGGTTTTCTGTGCGGAATCCAGCGAATAGGCCTGGTGCATCAGGCGGTTCACACTGATGCGGTCGCGATGGTGCGATATCAGTTCGAGCAAAGGTGCTTTCGGCACACCCGGTCCGTCGAGGAAGTCGATCAGTTCGTTCGGGTCGTAGCATCCTTCCTTGGTCAGTGCCCATGTAACGCTGCTGATCACAGTCGCGTTTTCGTGTTTCAAACCCTCAATGAACTCGGGCAAAGACTTGTTGTTCAGAAGATCGCCGAGGATATCGACGAACAAGACAGCGTGCTCGCGATCGGCGATGTCGAGGGCATCGATGATCAACGGGATGGCAGCGGGGCCCTTGCCGCGAAGCTTGGCCGCCAGTCTCTTGGTGTCTTCGCTATCCGCGTCATTGACCTCGATGATCTTGTCAACAAGACGTTCGGTGCGAAATGCGTCGAAAACTCCCATGCAGGCTTTTTCAAACTCCCTGCCGCCTGGACAAGCAAGAATCCCCGCCGGAGACCGCCGCATGTCACGCGAGCACAACACAACACGCTCGGCCGATTTTGGTAGAGCGCCGGGTCCGATGTTCGCTCGCCGGACCGGTCGCGTAAGCGACAAACCGCGTCAGTCCCGCACGAGTACACTGCGTAAGCTCAGGCGATTATAGACGGTTGACCGGCAACGAGATACACGGGGGTTCACGCTTTTTGGCCGAACCGCGTGCTGCCGATTGGTATAGAATGCCTTGCTTTTTGACGCGGACGATCTGCCCCATGAGCGAAACGCCACGCGAAGCGATCGAAGCTGTACTCGCCGGATATACCGATCCGTATCTGGGTGTGGACCTCGTTGCGGCCGGCGCAGTCCGCGACATCAAGTCCGGGGATGACGGGGTCGAGGTCGTGATCGAGCTCGGTTTTCCGAACGGATCATACGCCGACGAACTCAGGCAGGAACTCGCGCAGCGACTGAACGAAGTCGCCGCAGACATACGGGTTACCGTAGAAACCCGCATCGAATCCCATACCGTACAACGGAACCTCAAGCCGATGGGCGAGATCCGCAACATCATCGCGGTTTCCTGCGCAAAAGGTGGGGTCGGGAAATCCACGACCGCGGTCAATCTGGCACTCGCGCTCGCGGCCGACGGCGCCCGTACGGGTTTGCTGGACGCCGACATTTATGGACCGAGCCAGCCACGCATGCTCGGGCTGCGCGGCCAACAACCCGTGTCGAAGGATGGCAAGAGCCTGGAGCCTTTGGTTGCACACGGCGTCGAGTGCATGTCCATCGGCTTTCTGATCGACGAGGAACAACCGATGGTCTGGCGTGGCCCAATGGTGACCAAGGCGCTGCAACAGCTGATCGGCGACACGCACTGGGGAGAGCTGGACTACCTGATCATCGACCTGCCACCCGGTACCGGCGACATTCAGTTGACGCTGTCGCAACGGGTCCCCGTCAGCGGTGCGGTTATCGTCACGACACCGCAGGAGATCGCATTGCTCGATGCACGCAAAGGGTTGAAGATGTTCCAGAAGGTCGATGTGACCGTACTGGGCATCGTCGAAAACATGTCGTTCTACGTTTGTCCCGAATGCGGGCACGAAGAAACTATTTTCGGATCCGGCGGTGGCGAGCGTATGGCGCAAGACTATGACACGCGCCTGCTGGGTCGTTTGCCGCTGGACCGCAAGATCCGCGAACAGGCCGATTCCGGTCGGCCGACGGTCGTCGCCGAGCCCGGGAGCCGCAACACAGAGCGCTACCGGGACATCGCACGCAGTGCGGCAGCACAGCTTTCCTTGAGCGGCAAGGACTACAGTCGTCTGTTTCCAAAAATTGTCGTGGAAGACACGTGAGCATCAAGTCAGATAAATGGATCCGCCGTATGGTGGACGAACATCGGATGATCGAACCGTTCGAACCCGATCAGGTACGTCACAACAGCAGTGGACGGATCGTCTCGTTCGGGACGTCCAGCTATGGCTACGACGTTCGCTGTGCCGACGAATTCAAGGTGTTCACCAACATCAACTCGGCAATCGTTGACCCGAAGGCATTCGACGAGACGAGTTTTGTCGACGTCAAATCCGAGGTTTGCATTATCCCGCCAAACAGTTTTGCGCTGGCCCGCACGATTGAGTATTTCCGGATCCCGAGGAATACCCTGACGATCTGTGTCGGAAAATCGACCTATGCCCGTTGCGGAATCATCGTGAACGTGACGCCTCTGGAGCCGGAGTGGGAAGGACACGTGACGCTCGAGTTTTCGAATTCGACTCCGTTACCCGCCAAGATCTATGCGAACGAAGGCGTGGCGCAGATGCTGTTTTTCGAGTCCGATGAGATCTGTGAGACGTCTTACCGTGATCGGGGTGGCAAGTATCAGGGGCAGCAAGGGGTTACCCTGCCCAAGACCTGACGAAAACCCCTCGGGCGGCGCCATGCCGCGTTGAAAAGCGGCTCGAAATGCTCACTTACCGGCGTGTAAGCTCCGCTTCCTCGCCGTTTTTCGCCTTGCCTGGCATCCGCCCGAGAATTTTTCAGAGTCCGTCGACGGACACCAGATCGGCGCGCGATTTCCGTTTCCCTTTGCGGTACTGCTCCATTCTGACTGGCAGGTAGCGAAGATCCTTTGCGAGCCAGTAGTAGGTCGTGCGGCTCGAGCCCTCGCGCTGTTGCGACAATTTCAATGTCTTGAAGCTGCCTGCGTCCTTCGTCGTTATCGTTTCGTCGCCCTCCACGGTGATGTGATAAGTCTTGATCGCGCCACCGCTCACGACGTCGTAGCTTTCCGGGATCGTACCGGCGAACGCGTCACGCGACAGTTCGACCAGATAGGCATGACGATCAAGCACACCCGGTTTGATTTTGAGGTCACGTGTTTCGCTCTCGTATGTTCCGTGCGCGCGGTACGATTGCCAATCGAATAGGAACTGGCTGTCGCGGTTTCGTCTGTCCGAACCGTCATCCAGCCGGTATTCTCGGGGCACGATGGCGCCATCAATCAGGCCGAAAACGCTGGTTTCGGTGGGACTGCCGACCAGGGCGGCCAGCCCTTTTCCGCTGGTTGACGTGCGGTACGTCCAGCTGCCGTCGCCGTTCTTGCTCAGCGACACGACCAGCTCGGCTTTGAGTCCTGAGCCACGTGCAAGATACGTGGCTGTATAGGGTTCAAGCGGTTCGGCGTCTGCCGTTACCGTCAGCAACGCCAGACACAATGCTGCGCAGCCAAGTTCAAGTCGTTGTCGCACGTGTGTCCGGCTTCAATACGCCGTCCTCATAGTCGAATTGCACGGGTCCGCTGAGATACTCGCCATCGAGCGAGACCCGTCCGTCGTGCATGCACAGCCGGTCGTCTGCACACCAGCCGATCACCCTCGGATACAGTATGTGTTCGGTTGCCTGAACGCGTGCTGAAAGACTGGCCTCATCGTCGTCGTCGCGGACCGCAACCCGCGCCTGAGCGATCAACGGACCGGCATCCAGGTCGAGCGTCACGAAGTGTACGCTGGTGCCGTGTACCGGGTCGCCGTTTTCCAGTACACGCCGGTAGGTATTCATACCGCGATAGCGCGGCAGCAGCGACGGATGAATGTTCAGAAGCCTGCCGCTGTAAGCATCGACAAACGGAGCGGTCAGAATCCGCATGAATCCGGCGAGCGCGATCAGTTCGGCATCGAAGTCAGCGACGCACTGTGCAAGCGCCTGATCGTAGGATTCACGGTCCGGATGGTCCACGGCGGTCAGAACAGCGGTCGGAATCCCGGCCCGTTCGGCACGCTCCAGACCGAACGCGTCTGCGCGGCTGCTGACGACGCCGGCCACAACGGCATTCAGTTTATCTGACTGTGTGCGATCGATGATCGACTGCAGGTTTGTACCACCGCCCGAGATCAGCACCACGAGCCGCAGCGCGTCGCGGCTCATTGGAGTACGACACCGCGGGAACCTGTCTGAACGTCGCCGAGCCTCCAGGCGGACTCGCCTTGTTCGTTGAGTGTGTCGATCGCGGATTGCACGTCCGATTCGGTGACCGCGATGATCATGCCGACACCGCAGTTGAACGTACGCCACAACTCCGTGGCCGGTATGCCACCGGTCTCGGACAGCCATTCGAATACGGCTGGCCGGGGCCAGGTTCCGGTATCGATCAACGCCTCGCAACCGTCGGGCAATACCCGTGGCAGGTTCTCGACGATGCCGCCGCCTGTGATGTGCGCCATCGCGTGGACGTCCACACGGCCGATCAGTTCCAGTAGCGGCTTCACATAGATGCGTGTCGGTTCCATCAGGGCTTCGAGCAATGGA
>JAZFZN010000255.1:0-2411 GCA_036475515.1 Gammaproteobacteria bacterium | reverse complement strand
GTTGGCAGGACAGCTTCCCGTTCGCGACATGGAACTGAAACAATGCGTGACACGGTGACAAAGCCATGCGCTGCAGTTCACCGACGTTCCACGCGTTGACGATGATCCGACGCGAATCCGGATCGTTGCGGATCAGTTCCAGCGCCATCGAGATCTGGTCCAGCGTGCGGCCGTCTGCGGTCGGCCAGGACCGCCACTGAGCCCCGTAAACCGGACCGAGATCACCGGATTCGTCCGCCCACTCGTCCCAGATCGTGACTCCGCGATCGTTCAGATAACGAATGTTCGTATCGCCGTTCAGAAACCACAACAACTCGTGAATGATCGACTTCAGATGCATTTTCTTTGTCGTGACCACTGGAAAACCTTCAGAAAGGTCGAACCGCATCTGATAACCGAATACGGACAAGGTCCCGGTACCGGTGCGGTCCTGCTTCTCGACACCGTGGTCGCGCACGTGGCGCATCATGTTGAGGTGCTGCTTCATGTCCCTGCTTGTGTCTGGGGGGCCCCTGCCCCGCGATAGGCAAGCCACATCAACGCGATCCCGACGAAGATCAACGGGATCGACAACAGCTGACCCATCGTCAGCCACCCGAATGCGATAAAACCGTCGGTCCCGATATGTTGATCGGGTACCCGTACGAATTCGATCGCGAAACGAAAAACGCCATAGAGAATGGCAAACATGCCCGAAACCGCCATGGTCGGCCTCGGCTTCGACGAATAGATCCACAGGACGATGAACAAGACAAGTCCTTCGAGGAGGGCTTCGTACAGCTGCGAAGGATGCAGTGCCTCACCCCGGTAGACGACCGCCCACGGGACCTCGGTCGGTTTGCCCCACAATTCACCGTTGATGAAATTGCCGATGCGCCCCAAGCCAAGCCCCAGAGGAACAGCCGGAGCGGCAAAATCAATGATTTCCCAGGCCTTGCGCGCGACTTTGCGGGCGTACAACCAACTCGCTGCCATGACACCGAGCAGGCCGCCGTGGAACGACATTCCACCCTGCCATATCTTGAGCGGGAACAGCGGATCCTCGGCCCAGTCGCCGAGACCGTAGAACAGTACATAACCGATCCGACCGCCCAGAATGACCCCGAGTGCACCATAAAAAATCAGGTCTTCGGCTTGCGGCACGGTAATCGGTGCATCCGGTTTGCGTGCGCGCACACGAAACAGCCACCAGGCGAGGACGAAACCGACGAGGTACATCAACCCGTACCAGCGAACGGCCAGCGGGCCAATCTGGAATGCGATCGGGTCGAATTCGGGATACTGAAACATGGCGGCAGAGTTTAGCATCGGGCCGGCGGGCACAACATTGCCATTTTCGTGGGACTTTGATCAGTCGATGCCGGAACGTCTGATCGAGAAACCGGTCAGAGCTAAAACCCGCGCGGGGAAGAAAATGCCAACAACAATAGCAATGTTGCTTTCAGTGGCTTTGGGTTTCGCGACCGCTACAGCCGTGGTCACCGAAGCCGATCTGCAGACCAAAGCTGATGATGCTTACGCTGCGGAACAATGGCAGGCTGCTGCCGATGCCTATGCGTCGCTGGTTACCGAGGATTCCGAGAATACGCAGAACTGGTATCGCTATGCGGCCACACTGCGCGAACTCGGCCGCTCCGAAGAGGCACTCGTCGCGCTCGACAAGGCCGGTCTGCCGCCCGGACAACTCGCCTACGAACAGACCCGGATCTACGCCGGAGCCAGAGAAGCCGATCAGGTGTTTGCGCATCTGGATGTCGCCGCGATGGCCGGTTTTTCCAACCTCACCGCGCTGTCGGCCGAGCCCTTGTTTGCCGACTATCGGGAAGATCCGCGTTTTGAAGAGGCCGCCGCGGCAATACGCACCAACCGGTTCCCCTGCGAACAGACAGAAAGCCATGCGCAGTTTGATTTCTGGGTCGGTAGTTGGGACGTCTACATGAACCCGAGGCAACTCGCCGGTCACAACGTCATCGAGAAGACCGAGAAAGGTTGTCTGATCACCGAACACTGGACCGGTGTCCAGGGCTCTTCGGGTCGCAGTATCAACTACTACGACCCCCAACAGGACCAGTGGGTCCAGATCTGGGTTGCCGCAGGCGGCTACATGATCGATATCCGTGGTGGCTTGATCGACGACGGTTCGATGCAGTTGAGCGGTTACATCTACTACTATCCGAATGCGACACGCGCCGATTTCCGTGGCACCTGGACACCACTCGAGGACGGGCGGGTTCGTCAGTTCTTCGAACAGTCGACGGACGGTGTGAACTGGTCACCGTGGTTTGAAGGGTTCTATCAGCGCAGTGAATAAGAACTTCTTACAAGTCGCGGCGGTGCCAACCTGTTTTGTCGCGGGTTAGTTCGTAGGTCGGCCAGTAACGCAAATCGAGTTTCAGCGTAATGACTTCGAC
>JAZFZN010000254.1:0-6365 GCA_036475515.1 Gammaproteobacteria bacterium | reverse complement strand
TCGATCTCGTTACGACAGACGCCAACACCCTGGATCCGGAACGTCATTACGACGCAATCGCTGTCACAGCTTCGCTGCCACTCTATGTCCCGGTGTTTCAACAGGCGTTGAACGTCGGTGGACGTTTGTTCTTGATCGTCGGCGAAGCACCGACGATGGAAGCACGACTGATCCGACGTCTGAGCAAGACCGATTGGCACACGGAGAGCTTGTTTGAGACCGTCGTGCCAGCGCTGATCAATGCACCGCGCCGTGCGGGCTTTGTATTCTGACGATGCAAGACCTGAACCCGTCCGAAGTCGCGGAACGACTCGCCAAAGACCCAAAGCCGACGCTGCTGGACGTACGTCTCGATTGGGAGCTGCAGCTCGCGTCGATCGATGGTGCTCTCCAGATTCCGATGCATGAGGTGCCTGAACGACTCGCCGAACTGGACCAGGACGCGCAGATCATCGTTTTCTGCCACGGCGGCAAGCGCAGCGCGATGATCGCGCGTTTTCTGGAACAAAGCGGCTACTGCAAAGTCTTTAACATGGCGGGTGGCATCGATGCCTGGTCCCGCGATGTGGACCCGGAGGTCCCCTGCTACTAGGCCACCCGGTGTCCCTCCCTTGCACCTCAGCGATTTAGTGATATAGTTGAGTATAACACCAATCCATCCGAGCCTGAGTGCATCGGATGGTTGTGGAACCCGAAAAGAAGGAAGCAACCATGAAACCCCGCTGGCTGCTGGTCGCACTGACCATTCTGACCATGACCGCCCCGAGCATCGGGTCGGCTACCGATCTGCTCGATGTATACGAACGGGCCCTGCAGAGCGACCCGACCTTCCGGGAAGCCGAAGCCCGGCTGCTGGCAGCCAAGGAGCAGAAACCGTTGGCGCGTAGTCTGCTGCTGCCCCAGCTCGACCTCTCATACAACTTCAGGGACTCGAACCGGGACGGCGAGACCAGTTTTTTCGACTTCCAAACCGGCACCAACCCGAACCAACTGATCGACACCAACACGACTTCGAACTCCACAACCTTGCAACTTCAGCAGCCGTTATTTCGCTGGGACCGCATCGTCGGGCTGAACCAGGCCGACAAGCAGGTCGCGCAGGCCGAAGCAAATTACGCGGCGGCCAAACAGGCTCTGATGCTGCGTGTCGTCAACCGGTACTTCGATGTACTGGCCGCACAAGACATCGTCGAACGCGGTGAAGCCGAGAAAGAAGCGATCGGCAGACAACTCGAACAGGCCGAGAAACGTTTCGAAGTCGGGTTGATCGCGATCACGGACGTGAAGGAATCGCAGGCAGCCTATGACCGTGTGATTGCCGACCTCGTCCAGGCAAAACGCAATCTTGCCAACGCGAATGAGGCGTTGCGAGAGCTGACCGGAACCTATTTCGAGAACCTCGTGGCCCCGAACGAAGACATGCCGCTGATGCCCCCCGATCCGACCAGCCAAGAAGCCTGGGTGGACTGGGCGCTGGACCAGAACCTCACTTTGTTGGCGGCCCGTCTGGGATCCGAGATCGCGCGCGAGGAAGTCCGCATCCGCAAGTCCGGACATTATCCGACGATCGATCTGGTCGCGACTTACAACGATTTCGACAGCGAAACGGGCGGGACTAACACGCTTCAGGGCCAGGTCACGCCAGCGGACGCAACCCAGGATTTGACCACTGACATACTCAGCATCCAGTTCAATCTGCCGCTGTACCGTGGCGGTGGAACACAGGCCGGCGTGCGTGAGGCCGTGTATCTAAACCGGGCCGAAACGGAACGGGTCGAACGCATTGCGCGCGAGACGGAGCGTATCACACGCGACGCTTATCTTGGCGTCGAGACAGACATTGCTCGCGTCAACGCTTTGAAACGGGCGGTTGAGTCGTCTGAAACTGCGCTGCGAGCGACCCAGGCCGGCTACGATGTCGGCACACGTACGACCGTCGATGTACTGGATGCCAGACGACAGCTGTTCTTCTCTCAGACCGACTACGAACGCAGCCTGTACAACTACGTGATCAACGTGTTGCTGCTGAAAGAAGCGGCGGGCACTTTGACCGACGAGGACATTGTGCAGGCCAACAGCTGGATCACGACGCGGGGCGGCACTGTCGAAGAAGTGACGACGGAAGACGGCTAGGCATCACAGGCCGGGTTCAGGACGAACCCGGCAATCCCCCTTCGATCAGCGGTCGCACGAGCGCCAGTAGCCGCTCGAGCGTGCCGCGGTTTTCTTCCACGGTGGCCAGCCCGGCAGCTCCGTCTTCTCTGCGTTTTTCATCGTCTTCGAAGTAGGCACGGATCCGTGTCGACAATGCTTCGCCGTTCTCAACAACCGATGCGGCACCAACTTCCTGGAGCATCTCGGCGATCTCCTCGGTGTTGAACAGAAACGGCCCGGTCAGGATCGGGATGCCCGCCACCGCAGCTTCGAGCAGGTTGTGTCCCCCGATCGGCACCAAACTGCCACCGATGAACGCAACATCGGCCGCGTGATAGAACATCGGCAGTTCACCGAGCGTGTCGACGAGCACGATGCAATCGTCGCTTGAGACAGCTGTTCTACTGCTGCGTGTCACAAAACGTTCCCGACGTCGCTCGATCATCTCGGCAACACCGTCAAAGCGTTCCGGATGTCGGGGTACCAGAATCAACAATGCGTCGGGGTGTCGCCGTCGCACGCTGGCCGCGACGTCGAGCAAGATACGTTCCTCTCCTTCGTGTGTGCTCGCGGCAATCCACACCGGACGGTCTGCCGCGTTGCGGACGCGCAGTTGTCGGCCCTCTTCTTCCACTTCCGGTGGCAAATGAAAGTCGAACTTGATGTTACCGGTCACATGTGTGCGTTCGGGTACCGCACCGATCATGCGGAAACGTTCCGCGTCCTTTTCGCTTTGCGCGGCAATGACGATGCCGTGCGACAGCGTTTCGCGGAACAACGTGACGAAGCGTCGGTACTTCGGTACCGAACGCGGCGAAATACGTGCATTCGCCAGCACCAGCGGCACACCCCGACTACCGCATTCGTTGTACAGGTTCGGCCACAGCTCGGTCTCCATGATGATTGCGATACGTGGATGGGTCCGGTTGAAAAACCTGCTCACACAGCCGGGCAGATCCCACGGCGCGTAGACGTGTGTGACCCGATCACCAAACAATGCTTTGACGCGATCGGCACCGGTCGGCGTGACGGTCGTGACGACGACGGGGGATTCAGGGTAATCGTCGAGTAAAGCGCTGATCAGTGCGGAAGCGGCCTGCACCTCGCCAACCGAAACCGCATGCACCCAAAGACTGGGCTGCTTCATGCGGGTCTTGATGAATCCGAAACGTTCCCAGATGCGATCGAAATACGCGGGGTTCCTCAGTCCACGCCATATAAAAAACAGGACAGCGACCGGGACCAGCAGATAGGAAAGAACGCGATAGACGAATCTCACGCGTCTTCGAGCGCCTCGATGATCGACGACGACGATCGGCCTTCGTGAAACCTCAGCACACGCACTTCCCCGCCGTTGGCGGTGACACAATCCGAGCCGGCAACGTCTTCGGATTTGTAGTCGCCACCCTTGACCAGGACGTCCGGCAACACACGACAGATCAGCCGTTCGGGTGTGTCTTCTTCGAAGGGCACCACCCAGTCCACGGCTTCGAGTGCGGCAAGGACTGTCATGCGGTCTGCGAGGGTGTTGACCGGACGGTTTTCTCCCTTCAAACGCCGGGTCGAATCGTCCGAGTTCACGGCGACAATGAGTCGATCGCCAAGCGCACGGGCTTCTTTCAGATAGGCAACGTGGCCTGCGTGCAGAATGTCGAAACAACCGTTCGTCATGACGACTTTCTGGCCACGTTGGCGCGCTGTTGTTACGAGTCGTTCCAGTTCGTCCTCGGTAAAGATTCCGTGCCGGCTCATGCCACGGGCCTCAACCGCGATCTCGAGCTCGTTGCGTGTCACCGTGGCCGTTCCGCGTTTGGCAACGACCAGCCCGGCAGCCACGTTTGCAAGCGCCGCTGCGTGTGCATACGTATCGCCGGCTGCTAGCACGGCAGCGAGTGTGGCGATTACCGTATCGCCGGCACCGGTGACGTCAAAGACTTCCTGTGCTTCGGTCGGCAGATGTAGCGGCGCTTCGTTTTTTTCGATCAGCGTGATGCCGTGTTCGCTGCGTGTGATCAACAGTGCTTCGAGTCCGAGTTCGCGTCGCAGGTTTTCACCGCGTTCGCCGATCGCGTCCGCGTCGCGGCAAATCCCGACCACGGCTTCGAACTCGTTCAGGTTCGGGGTGATCATCGAAGCACGTCGATAACGTGAGAAATCGTTGCCTTTCGGATCGACAAGGACTCGCTTACCGGCAGACCGCGTGCGCTCGATGAACGCCGGGCAATCCGCCAGCGCGCCCTTGCCATAATCGGATAGCACGACAACATTGCAGCTGTCGAGTCCTTCGCCGAGGTGCGAAAGCAACACCGCCGATTCTTCCGGGTGAAACCCGTCTTCGAAATCGAGACGGATCAGTTGCTGGTTGCGCGAAAGAATCCTGAGCTTCGTGATCGTTGGCGCGGTCTCGACACTGTGCAACGTAACGTCCACACCTCGGTTTTCCAAAACAGCATGCAAACGTTCCGCGGCCTCATCGCGACCAGTCACACCAAACAGCTGCACACCGGCACCGAGCGCCGCAATGTTGACCGCGACATTACCGGCACCACCGGGGCGATCCTCGCTGGTGTCGACCAGCACTACCGGTACCGGTGCTTCCGGCGAGATCCGGCCAGTGCCACCGAGCCAGTATCGGTCGAGCATCACATCGCCGGCGACGAGCACACGAGCGTTGGCAAATTCCGGAACCGCAAGTTTCATAATGGTTTGGCGAAGAACACCGCGCGGCGCATTGTACACCGCGCTTGCCTGTACTTGGCAGCACAGCCCTCGTTACAATGCCCGGCCCGCGTCGCCAACAACAACCAGATGGCCGCAAACAAGCAGTGGAAAGACCTCCTCGCACCGCGTTACTGGCCGAGTTGGCTCGGTATCGGGCTGCTGCGTGTCGCCATCCTGTTGCCCATGCCTGTACAGGACATGCTTGGGCGTTTGCTCGGAAGACTATTGTACGCAGTGATTCGTGACCGACGTGTCATCGCAAGTGTCAATATCGCCGCCTGCTTTCCGGAGCTTCCTGCTGCAGAACGCAAGCGACTTGTCAAAGAGCATTTCGAATCGCTCGGGATCGGCCTGTTCGAAATGGCGATGGCGTGGTGGGCCAGTGACCGCCGCTTAGCCGTCCTCGTGGATGTCGACGGAATCGAACACCTCAAAGCCGCGATCGACCAAGGGAAAGGCGCCATCCTGTTGAGCGCTCACTTTACGACACTCGAGATCGGATGCCGTTTTGTACTGGGCGTGTTTCCTTTTCATCCGATGTACCGGCATCCGAAGAACGAGGTTGTCGCCTACGTGACGCAGGGCTCACGCGAACGCCTTTCCGGAACCGCGATTCATAAAGACGACGTGCGCAGCTTGCTCCGTAGTTTGAAGATGAATCACGCTGTCTGGTACGCACCGGACCAAGCAGCGCGGGGGAAAATGGCTGCGGATGTTCCGTTCTTCGGTATCGATGCGCCGACGAACCTGGCCACGTCGCGGCTCGCGCGGATGTCCGGTGCACCGGTGCTGCCATTCATTCAGCAACGGCTCGACAATGGCCACTATCGGGTCGAGATTCTTCCGCCGCTCGACGACTTCCCATCCGAAGACGTGATCAATGACGCGAAACGCATCAACGATCAGATCGAACAATGGGTGCGCCGTGCACCCGGCCAGTACCTGTGGATTCACCGCCGCTTCAAAGGCGCCGGTCTTGATTACCCGGCACGCGGATGACCAGGCATCCGTCTGACTATGCTCCGTAACCTTCGAGCAGAAGCCGCCAGTCGTTGTCGGTGAATGCAACATCGGGGTTGTTGCGCCGGCGTTTCTCCAGCGACCGGTGCAGACGCTTGAGGTTGGCTTCTTTCCAGCGGCCGTCCGCAGCACGTACCTGACCGCGGTCGAAATCGACGAGAAACACCCGGCCGGTGTCATCGATCAACACATTGTCGGCATTCAGATCCGCATGCCAGACACCCTCGTCGTGGAACCGACGAATGCTGTGCCCGACTTCCCGCCAGTGGTCTCCGGTAGTTCCACCCCCTTCCAGGCGTTGCGTCAGTGAACGTGTGTGCGGAATGAACGAAACGATGATGTTTGCGGTGTAGGTCGGTCCCGCGCGGTGATAGTGAGCCGCAATTGGCCGTGGGACCGGCAGACCCTGTTGATACAAATCCGCGAGCAACAGCCATTCATGAAACGCACGTGTCTTGTCTTCACCAAGC
>JAZFZN010000253.1:0-2143 GCA_036475515.1 Gammaproteobacteria bacterium | reverse complement strand
CACCGTCTATGTTTCCCGACGGTTCCGTGTTTGCACCGTTTACGATCCCATCGGGAACCGTGGACGGGCGTGCGACACTGACGATGACATTCAGCGCAGCAGGTGACAGCGCGAATCTTTCTCTGGTTTTCGACTTAACATACGATCGTGGTGCTTCGTTTATCCAGGTCGCGGGCGACTATGCACTCAACCTTTCGGGTGATCTGGGCACGCTCACGATTGGCCCACAGGGTGGGCTCGCTGGTCTGATGTTGTCGGGTTGTATTTTCAGCGGTCAGGTGCAGATTTTTGATCCCCTCGCTAATGCCTACGATGTGTCCTTCAGTCTAAGCAACTGCGGCCTGTTGGACGGTAGCTATGATGGGTTGGGTATGACCGACGCCAATGTCCTCGTCGACGACACATTCAATTTTACGGTGTCCAACAGTACCAATGGGCTCGTCGGTTCGGCCGTGAGGTGAAACCAGGAGCGTGGCCTATATGCCGGCTGCGACCGCGGCTGGAAGGATGAATCGCTCCATGATCCCTTCGGGTTGTTGCAAGTACTCGCGATGACGGTAATTGCCGGAAGTGATCACGGCGACCAAATCGAGTGATGGCACGACAAAGATGAATTGCCCACCGTTGCCACGGGCTTCGATCGATTCGATCTGCCGATCTCCGACCTGATACGTACGCCGCCACCACAAGTAGCCGTAACCGATGTCTTTCCGGTTGGCGAGTTCGTTGTGTTCTTGCATGGATTCACGCGCCCAGCTTTCGGACAGAATACGTTGTCCATTCCAAACGCCGTCGTCGAGGTGCATCTGGCCGAACTTCGCCATGTCTCTCGGGCGCATGTACATGCCGCCGCCCAGATAAGCCCGACCAATCGGATCGAGAAAGAACTTGTACTCATGAACGCCCATCGGTCCGAACAGGTAGCGCTGTGCAAACAATTCGGTCGATACCCCTGTCGCGTGTTCCAGAACGCCACCGATCAACATCGCGTTGGCGCTGCCATACAGTGACACCGCGCCCGGTTCGTTGATCATCGGTGCGTCCAATGCGATCCGGATCCAGTCCGGTTGTTCGGTTTGCGACTGGTAGTTGTTTTCGGATGCAACGGAGTTCCGGTCGGAATCGTTTGCGTTGAGCCCGGAACTCATCGTCAGCAGGTGCTGAATCGTGATCTGGTTTTTGCGTTCGTCTTGGTTTGCGACAGGGCGGTAGTCCGGATAGAACTCGAGTGCCGGGACGTCCACACTCTCGATCATTCCCCGGTCGATAGCGACACCCACGAGCGCCGCAGCAACGGTCTTCGACGCCGAACGCATGTCGTGCCAGGTGTTCCGATCGAATCCATAGAAGTACTCTTCGACCAGCAGTTTTCCGTGGCGGGCTACGAGCAAGCTGTGGGTGCGTGGCAGTTCTCCGGCAACGACGGACTCGACCAGTTGTGAAATCAGATCAGCGTCCAGTCCATCGGATGGCGACGCCGTCGTCCAGCCATCGCCGATCTGCTCCGGTGCGGTTTCGCGATACAGCGTATGTTCAGCGTTCCGGGCCGGTGTCCCGACTTCGGGATCGTCGGTGACTCGATTCCAGACGGTTGCGGACGACTGACCCAGGGCGCGTGTGTCCAGATTCAACGTGTCGTCTTCGCGATCGAAGCGTCCTTCAAAAACGAGTTGCAGATTCTTCTCCTGAAAACGGATCAGACCGTCTTCGCACCGCAGACCATAGGTCCACAAGGACGGCATGCGTTGGTCGCGAAAGAACAGATAGGCGGCGCGATTTCCGTCCTCGTCGACGATGTACACATCGATCGGCGATATGCCTGTTTCGACACCAAGCGGATTCCACATCGTTGTCCAGGTCGAGTCGCCGCTACGGTCGAACACGGTGTGCGCCGCGGTCTGTCCGTAGCGGACAAATCCTTCGATGTCGTTGCCGGTATGCTCGCCGTGGAAGTCGATCGGAAATGTCTTGGGGTCGATGTGTAGCGCTTGGCCGTCCGTGTGAACTTCAATGTTCTTTTCGCTTCGGTTGTTGCCGTGGATCGTTGCGCCGTAACTGCCGTCGGTCTGTCTCGACAAGCTGATTTCGATCGCAAACAGCTCCGGCGTGTTCAGATCCGTCCACCAGTGGCCGAGGATCTCAT
>JAZFZN010000252.1:0-4022 GCA_036475515.1 Gammaproteobacteria bacterium | reverse complement strand
CAGCATGACGGTACGCCTCGACATCGATCCGGACAGGGCCAATCTCGCGGGAGTCACGAATCAGGACATCGCGATCTCATCGTCCACGGGGATCAGCGGCACCCAGGTAGGAACTTTGCGGGAGGGCGACAAGCAGATACCGATTGTTGCCCGGCTCCGCCTCGACCAGCGCGCTCAGCTTTCTGACCTGGACGACCTCTATGTCTACGCAATGAATAACCTCAGCAAGGTGCCGTTGCTGGAGGTCGCCTCGATAGAGTACAGATTGGAGACCGAACGCATCCGGCGTCTGGAACAGTTTCGGACGGTCACGGTGATCAGCTATCCGAAGCCCGGATTCATCTCCTCGGACATCATGGGCGACGTCCAGGAACAACTGGATGAGTTTCAGGCTTCACTGCCACCGGGTTACCAGATGCAGATCTCCGGCAATCAGGCGAACACCACGCACGGATTCGGACAACTGATTGTCGTGATGGTGATCTCTATATCCGCAATCTTCATGGCACTCGTTTTTCAGTTTAGAAACCTGGTCAAACCGTTTCTGGTGTTCGCGGCCGTGCCCTTCGGGATGGCCGGTGCCCTGGTGGCGTTATATGTGATGGATGAGCCTTTCGGTTTCATGGCGTTTTTGGGCATTGTTGCGCTGATCGGCGTCATCGTCAGCCACATCATTGTGCTGTTCGATTTCATCGAGGTGCGTCACGCGGCCGGCGACCCGTTTCGCGAGGCCCTGCTGGACGCGGGCATCATTCGGCTGCGGCCGATTCTGATCACGATAGCGGCGACCACGCTGGCGCTGATGCCGCTGGCGGTGCATGGCGGACCGCTGTGGCAGGCGATGTGCTACGCACAGATCGGTGGCTTGCTCGTCGCTACCGTCGGAACACTCGTGATTGTTCCGGCGCTGTATGCGGTCTTCGTTCTCGACCTGAAATGGATACGCTGGGAAGAGAAACTGGCGGTTGCCTAGCCGCCGGCCCGGCAATTCACCTCATCCGATTCAGCCGATCTGCCATTCTTTAACTGGCAGTCGACGATCTCTCCAAAATGTTGCATGTCGTCCAAGAGTTCTTTCCAGTTTTCAGGGTTCGGCTTGTTTCCGCGGTCGTCGACAAACTCGCCGAGCAAATCCGAAGACTGGCTGTCCAGCACTTCACCTTCGATCTTGAGGCCGATCAGAGACATGTGCTGAACGGCGTTCTCATAGCTGCTATGTGCCGCTTTGCTAACGCCGCTAACAACCAGTCCGATTGGCGAGTAACTAAAGATATGTACGCGATCCTTCTTCACTGACAAGTCCACGAGTGCGAGCCGTAGATACAGCACGCCTTCTCCAGGTTCGTCCACGACCTTGTAGTCGCTAGACAAGGCTTTGACAACACTTGCCCGGAACGCTTCTGTAATCGCGTTCATTTGGGCCGGTTTGATGCCCTGATACGGTGAATCCTTTGCAATAAAGATCTGCGGTTGGTCAACCATGATTGCTTTGTAGGTGCTGAGTTTCTGTCGGGCACCCGGTGGGATGTAGTACTGGGTGAGCGTGTTGTCCTTCGCTGCTTTGAGATCCGTATAGTCCGACAGAAAGCCGACGTTCTGGGCCGTGTCTGAAGCGAATGCACCGGCGCTGATCAAAATCATTGCCGTCGCGAGACACGTCCAGTTTTTCTTCTTCCGAGTTTGATTCATGAGTCTTGTTCAAGGGCCAGGCCTTGCTCCCTGGTTGTCGTGTGGTTGTGGGTATGGAAAGATACCACCGTTTGACGCTCAGTCGTGGAATATCAAATGGAGCTTGACCCGCTTTTACTGTCTCGCATCCAGTTCGCTTTCACCGTTGCGTTTCACATCATTTTCCCGTCCTTCACGATCGGGCTCGCTGCCTGGCTGGCGGTTCTGGAGTTTCTCGGCTGGCGTACCGGGTTGCCTGTTTATCGCAGGTTGTTCGATTTCTGGATTCGTATCTTCACCGTTTCCTTCAGCATGGGCGTCGTTTCAGGGATTGTCATGGCTTTTCAGTTCGGTACCAACTGGAGCGTGCTGGCGGCAAAGGGGGGCCCCATCCAGGGGCCGCTGCTGGGCTATGAAACCTATACGGCGTTCCTGTTGGAAGCGACGTTTCTCGGTGTGATGTTGTTCGGCCGCAGGCGTGTCCCACCGCCGTTCTACCTATTGTCCTGTTGCATGGTTGCAGTGGGAACGACGTTTTCGGCGTTCTGGATCATGGTCAACAACACCTGGATGCAGGTTCCGATTGGCTATGCCGAAATCGATGGTCGCTTCGTACCGGTCGACTGGTTGCAGATCGTGTTCAACGATGTGTTTTTCGTGCGCCTTTTTCACATGCTGTTGGCGGCCTACATCACGACAGCGTTTTGTGTCGCTGCGGCCGGAGCTGCCTACACGCTGCGCGGGGTCCACGAACAAGAAGCCCGCCGCATGATTTCCAGGGCGCTCGTGTTGGGCGCGATCCTCGTTCCGATACAGTTGTATGTGGGGCATCTCAATGGCGACTACGTGCACGAACACCAACCTGTGAAATTCGCTGCCATCGAGGCCCGGTGGCATACCGAACAACCGGCAAGCGAGGTGCTGATTGCCATTCCGGACCCGGAACAGGAACGCAATCGGTTTGCGTTGTCAGTTCCGAAGCTCGGTAGTTATATCGCTTCGGGAACCTGGGATTCCCGCGAAGTCGGGCTCACCGACTTCCCGGTTGAGGACCGTCCGCCGATCGGGGTTCCGTTCTTCGCATTCCGGATCATGGTGGGTATGGGGATCATCATGCTGCTCGTTGGGTGGACTGGTCTCTATCTGCGCTTGCGGAACCGATTGCTGCACACACGCTGGTTTCAGAAGATCGTTGTCTGCACTTTCCCCTGTGGTTTTATCGCAGTTTTAACTGGCTGGTTTGTCGCCGAAGTTGGGCGACAACCCTGGGTTGTCTATGGCGTATTGCGCACCGCCGATGCGCACACACCGTCGCTGGCCGGCGCCGAAGTGGCGATGTCATTGCTGGCCTATGTCCTTGTTTATTCGATTGTTTTCGTGTCCGGTATTACTTATATCTGGAGACTGTTGAAAGCAGGCCCATTGCCCGGTGACGGACAGCGTGACGTCGTCAGTATGTCGACGCGCCGACCGATACATCTAGATAACAGTCCATCGAGCTGAACAAATGATCACCCTCGCACAGTTCTGGGCAACGGTCATTGCGTTGGCGCTGATCGTCTACATCGTTCTGGACGGTTTTGATCTCGGAGTCGGCATGTTGCTCGGGTTGGCCAGGGATGAATCCCGTCGCCAGACTGTTCTGAAAACCATCGAGCCGGTCTGGGATGGAAACGAGACCTGGTTGATCGTGTTGGGTGCCACCCTGTATGCGGCTTTTCCGATGGCCTATGCGATCTACATGCCGGCGTTGTATGTCGGAATCGTCATGTTGCTGCTGGCGCTGATACTCAGGGGTGTGGGTATCGAGTTCCGGTATCGATCGGTGGCCAACCGCCGCTGGTGGGATCGTGCGATTGTGGCGGGCTCGTTCACGGCCGGTTTCGTACAGGGCGTCGCAATGGGTGCGATCACGCAGGGCATCCACGTAGAGAACGGCCAGTTCGTCGGTGGCTCATTCGACTGGCTTTCGGTGTTCAGTGTGATGTGCGGTATTGCCGCCGTTGTCAGTTACCTTGTGCATGGCATGGCATGGCTGATCCTGAAGACCGAGGGTGTTACGCGGGAACGGGCGTACCGACACTTGCCGTTTGTCTTTGCCGGTTGGGTGTTGTTTCTCGCGGTGCTGTTCTGGTGGGTCCTGATCGGGCACGTTGATCTGCGCGAGCGCTGGGCCGAACCGTCCGGCCTGTGGGTGCTGCCGGTTCTGGGGGTTTTGGCGTGCGTGGGGTTGTTTGTCGGTGTGCGTCGCCGGATCGATCGCCTGCCGTTCGCGATGACGACGCTGATGTTTCTCGTGGTGGCAGGCAAGTTTATGCTGAGTATCCGGCCCTATATCGTCCCATGGACGGTCA
>JAZFZN010000251.1:0-5006 GCA_036475515.1 Gammaproteobacteria bacterium | reverse complement strand
GTCCAGGCGGACGACGACGCAAGGAAGTTCTTTGCAAATACGATCGGCGATTCGGAGCAACCGGTGGTGATGTTTGCACTGGAATGGTGTGAGTTCTGCTGGGCGGTGCGCAAGATGCTCGCCAAATACGAGATTCCGTATCGGTCGGTCGATCTCGACTCGGTCCAATACCAGGCGGACAACCGCGGCGGCAAGATTCGCGCCGCGCTGAACGAACAGACGGGAATCGCGACCATTCCACAGATTTTCGTGGGTGGCGTGTTCATCGGTGGTTGCACCGAAACCCTCGATGCCTGCCGGGAAGGGCGCCTGCAACAGTTGCTCGAGGAAAGCGCGGTTGGCTACAACACAAACGTCGATGACGACCCCTACGGTTTCCTGCCGGCTTGGCTCCATCCCCGGGGGAAAAAGGAAGATAGGACAGCGATCGAGGAAGATACCGCCTAGATCGGCGAAGATCCTTCGCTTAAGGCTCAGGACAGGGATCCCTCGCAAGCCCTCTCACTGGGTTCGAGGCTTCGGCTCGGGATGACAGAGTGGTGTCATCCAGAGGATCCTCGCTGACACTCGGGATGGCATTGCCCTCGCGCGCGGGTTTACATCCGATGCGCTAGAGGTTCTGCTGCTGCTTGGCCATCGCTTCGGCCTGGTGGTCGAAGAAAAAACCGAGCATCGCGTAGCGTCGGCCTCTCGTGACGTCACGGGCCTCGTGCACCAGTGAGCACGAGAAAATGATAGCCCCGCCTTTCTCGGGCGCATACCGCTGGTTGCCGTACTCCGGAAAGACCAGCTCGCCGCCGTCGTAGTCACCGGTATTCAGATTGAGGGTCATCGCAAAACGCCGGTGCGCGGCGTCGGCGGTGACGTTGTCGCGGTGTGGCCGGAAGTATCCGCCGGATGCTGCTTCGTAGCAGATCATCTTGAAGGTCTCGTGTTTGTCGACCCGGTAGTTGAAACAGTGTTCGATTTCTGGGAGCACACGACGACCAATGATTCCCCGCACTTCAACCTGTAGTGCTTCGTCGACCAGCTCCATGTCGCGACGGTCTTTGTATTTCGGATCCGGAGCCCATTCCTCCTTGCCATCCTCGAGCACCAGGACACCCGAAGGATGCCCACCGTCTTTCTCGAACACCTCGATCAGATGGTCACAGTAGTCCGGTTCGAACACGCGCGGAATCAACAACACAGGTGCACCCGTCGAGACGACTTCAGGGGTTTCGCTGGAATTCGACTGGTAAACGGTCAATAGCCGGGTCAGAAATCCCGGTTCGGATCCATCGATGCGCTCCAGCATGCGCAGATTCCGATCCAGAGCCACCGCCGTGATGCTGTCGGGGGACGGTGTACCGACTAAATGGGCGATCAGGCTGCCGTCGTCGGCGAGCAGCGGGAATGCGAGGTCGTATTCCTCGGCCAGTTCGCTGCAGCGTTCCGGTGGTTCGGCGATCAAACCGATGCGTGAGATTCGCTCCCAGGCGGGCGTCGCCGTGTTCAGCGCCGCCAGTCGCTTGGTCGCGTCGTCGTCTGGCGTTTTCGGCAGCACAATCAACACGATCGGCTGGCCGTGGTGGAGTTCCCGGTACAGCACCGGTGCCTTGCCGCTCTGGTCGACACGCCTGAAGTTGGGTACGCGTTCGCCGGGTTCGATAGCCATATTGTCAGTTTGCCTGTCAAATTGGACCGGCAACTTTAGCACTGCACCGGGCCGGATGAAATGCAGGAAAACGCGGATTTCCGCAGTCCCCGGTGGCCGCTATCATAGGTCCCCTTGGAACACCGGGATATTCCTTTGCAAGCGGTCGATCGCGTCAAACATCCGTTCACCCTGCAGCAGTTCACCGAGGAATACGTGAACCGCCGGCGGCCGGTCGTCATCCGCACCCGCTCACTGGCCGATCTGGGTTGGCACACGGATCGCTGGACCGAGGACTATCTCGTTGAGAAGGCAGGTCAGACCCGGGTCATCGTTCAGTTCAAGTCCGGTGACTGGTTCGGAACGCGCGAGACCGGTCAGGACAAGATCCGAATGCCGTTCGAACAATTCGTTCGTGTCGTGATGAAGAACGAAAAAGGGCACAAGACCTGGTACCTGAACATACAGACTTTGCAACGTGTCCTCGATCCACCGCTGCTGCAGTTGCAGGGCGATTTCAATGTTCCCGAGTACTTTGACGGTCACGCGGTTCGATGGATTTCATTGTGGATGGGCCACAACCCGGGCGCATACAATCGGTCGCAGTTGCACAATGACAATCACGACAATCTTTATGCTGTGATTCGTGGCCGCAAGCACTTCACGATCTTCGCGCCGCAGGATGGCCACAACCTCTATACACGTGGAAGAATTAGGGAAATACTCGATGACGGACGTGTGATGTACGAAGAGACCGGAGACCAGTTTCTGCCGCAGTTTTCGCGCGTCGATGTGGAGAACATCGATCTGGAGCAGTTTCCGCTCGCTGCCGACGCGACACCGCACGAAGCCGATCTCGAGGAAAACGACATGTTGTTTCTTCCGGCCGGCTGGTACCATGACGTCCGCTCGTACGGCAAGAACATCGCGATGAACTTTTGGGCGGATCCACCGGGGTCCGAGAGACCGCAGCATGCATAGGCTTGCGGTCGTCGTACTGGTGACGGTCTTTGGAGCTGCAGGTTGTGTCAGCGTCCCGACCGGTGAGTCATTGCGTGAATACACCGAACGCGTGTTCCGTCAACAAAACCGCGTAACGGACGAGTTGCTGTGGCGGCTTCCCGAGATTGAAGCAAGCAATCCGGAACTGGCGGATCGTCTGCTTGACGCCGAACAGGAACTACTTGCCGACTGCGAACCACTCAACGACCTCGCGATCCAGTACCGCGACCAGGGCCGGGCGAATTTCGGTTCGCAGATGTTCGGCGCGAAAGCAGCGAGCGATTGCGAAGCGAGCACGCGGGAACTCGCTACGCTGCTGGATGGTTCCGGTTCGTCCGTTCAGAGGTAAGCGAGACTGTTGAAGGCGACCCAGAGCCCGACAACGACAAAACCGCCCAGCAGCAAAGCGGCGATCCAGAAGGCCGCGCGCAGCGCTTTGCGTGCCGGCGTGTGCCCCGGTTCACCGCGTTCAGCGTTCACTCGACAGACGTCCCGTTGGGAACATAGGGCTTGAGGAATTCGAGTGCCCGGTCGTACCGGACGGCTTCAGGTTCGGTCCACTCAGGCAGATCGCTCATCAGAAAGCCGAGTGTCGTGTCGCGTTCGAGTGCACCGTGGGTCCACTCCAATTTCCCGACCGTCGGTATCGCGAGGTACTCGGTTGTTCGTGGTCCGAACATGTAGCCGACCGCGACCGAGCAGTGTACCGACGCATCGTTGACCACCAGATCGAAACTCTGCGCGAGTCGATACAACGCGTCCGGGAATCGGTGCGACCAGGTGGCTTCGAACAGACCGGTGTCGGAGATCCAGCCGTCCGGGCTCTGTTCGATTGCCTGCAGAGCTTTGGTGATTGGCAGATACCCCAACGGATCGCCGCGCACTGGTTCGTACTTCCATTGCAGTGGACTCCCCCGCCGGCTTGCGAAACGCGCCTCGCCATCTGTTGATAGGACACGCCATCCATGTGCCTCACGGACTACGCATAGATCGATGCCTTCTACTGCAGCAAGGGTTTCTGCGGCGTGCATCTCCTTGCCAATGTCGGTGTAGACAACCACGTTGGTCAGCAAACCGATCGCAACAATGACGGCGTCCGACTCCTCCGTAATCTGGTTGGACCGGTCAAAACCGGCTTTGCGCATGGCCTTGCGGACGTCGCCGAAAATATTCTCTAACGGTTCGCCACCGGCCACACCGTGATCGGACACCATGACGGTGTAGAACGGTCTGTCGGTTTGTGAACGACGCAATGCATCCAGTTCCGCATCGAGTGTCCGCAGAAATTCTTTCTGACCCGCCGGTCCTTTCAGATGCGCGAGTGCATCCGTCGACATGAAATAGACCGAGAAGAAATCAGCGTCAGATTCTGCGAAAGCTTCGAACGCTTCCTCGATTTCGCGTTGACCGCTCGAGACAGGTGTTCCGTAGACGATGAACTTCTGAATTGTGCCTTTCAGACGCCAGTCGAAGAACTCCCGCCACGGTGCACGTTCTTTTTTGGGTGTTGAGAAGCCGCGGACACGCATCTCGTCACGATCGAAATATTGTCCGATATACCCGGGCGGTATTTCGACACCAAAGGGTTCGAGCAACCCCGTCCAGGCGGTATAGGAATCTGCCGGAAAAGCATTCACTACCGCAGTCGGTCCCTTTAGTTCCGAGAACAACTGTTGGTTCCCCTGGGTGGGGGATGACAAATCAACGATGACGTTGTACGGAACCGAATCGATCGCGATCATCAGAACGCGGTGTTCGCTGGTTTCTCCCGCAACGGCTGAACAAGCCGCCAGCAGCGAGATCAACGCTGCTAACCATTCAAAGTGTCTTTTCAAGGAATTCAACAATCTGGCGACGCGTGTAGTTCATTCCCAGGGGTGTCATGGTTAGGAACGCCGTTTTGTGCTTATAGTTTAGTTTAATTCGTTCAGGACGCCCCATCGATTCCCACAGCGCTTCGCGGGTTTCGGCGGGCATGCATTTGTCCTGGGCTGCTTCGACGATCAGAATCCGTGCCGGATCGATCTGGGTGAACATGTCGGTTGAGTCCAGTTTGTCGAACAGCTCGGAGACGATGGCATGGTATTGCTCATCGGACCAGCCGAAGCGCCTCGTCACGCTGTTTTTGACTTCCAACAGGCGCCCCGGGCAGACCGTGATCGCCGTGGACGGGTCCGCTGCACCCATCACCAGGACCGCCGAGGCAAACCTCGAATCTACGGCAACTGCGAGCGACGCCATCACCGCGCTCATACTGAATCCGACCACGCCGATGCGTTCAGGATCGATTTCTTCCTGGTCGACGGCCCAATCGACCAGCCGGCGGATGTCGATGACCGTCGTGTACATCCGGTCCGCCATCTCCGCC
>JAZFZN010000250.1:0-7962 GCA_036475515.1 Gammaproteobacteria bacterium | reverse complement strand
TACAACGTCAGCGTTTTGTATGCGATGGCAGTGCATGATCTGGGTGGCGAGGTAGCGCAGCGTGTTTACTAGGTCTGTTGTCGTCGGGTTCGGCCTGGTCGTGCTCGCCGGTTGTTCGACCTTGCCGCCACCTGCTCCGTCCGAAGACACTGGTCCGGAAAGTTATCCGGCAACCGGAAATCCGCCGCACTATCAAGTCTTTGGAGAGCGCTATCGCGTCATGGACAGCGCAGGCGGCTATGTCGAGCGTGGTGTTGCGTCGTGGTACGGCAAACAGTTTCACGGAAATCGTACCTCGAACGGCGAGATTTTCGACATGTACGCACTGACGGCGGCACACAAGACCCTGCCGATCCCGGTGAACGCCGAGGTCAAGAACCTACGCAACGGCAAAACCGTCGTCGTACGGATCAATGACCGCGGCCCCTTCGTCGATAACCGGCTCATCGATCTTTCCTACGCCGCCGCCCGTGAACTCGGCCTCCTCAATGACGGCACCGGTCTGGTCGAAGTCCGTGTGCTCGGCGGCGCACCCGTCGCCAGCCAACCGCAACAGGTGGCGACGACGGAAACGACGTACACCGGTCCAACCGAACTGTTCCTGCAGGTCGGTGCGTTTAGCGAAGCATCGAACGCAGAGCGGATGCGCCGCCGGCTGTCCGACGCCGGAATTGGTGAAGTGGTCATCGTTACAGAGGACACCGGTCATCGCGTGCTACACCGAGTACGCGTCGGGCCGATTCCAGATGAATTGACACACGACAGCATCGTCGAGAAGCTGGCCACAATCGGGATCGTCGATACCCACCTGTCTTTCCATCCCGTGGCCACACCCTGACAAGCAGGGTAGAATTCCCGGCCCTATCGGCCCAGACCAGGAACATTGATCGATGAAATTGGCGAAGGATTCAGCCTTCTTCGGCTTCGTACTGACGGTATTGTCGATGCTCGCCGGCGCAGCCGAGCTGCCCGTCCCGGCACCACCGACGATCGAAGCGGGTGCCTGGCTGTTGGTCGACGCAGACAGCGGCCGGGTGCTCGCCAGCCACAACGAACACGAACACCTCGAACCGGCCAGTATCACCAAACTGATGAACTCCTATGTCGTTTTTTCTGAACTGGCAGTCGAAAACATCTCGATGGACGACGAAGCACGCGTATCGGAGAACGCCTATCGTTCGGAAGGCTCGCGAATGTTCATCGAGATCAACAGCAATGTCTCAGTTGAGGATCTTCTGCGTGGTTTGATCGTTCAGTCGGGAAACGACGCGAGCATTGCATTGGCGGAGTTCATTGCAGGTACGGAGGGAACGTTTGCGGAACTGATGAACCAGCACGCGGCTGAGCTCGGAATGACCGGAACACACTACGTGAACAGCACCGGTCTTCCGGATCCGGATCACTACACGACCGCGCAGGACATCGCAACGCTCGCAGCCGCTACAATACGAAACTTCCCGGACTACTACCCGATGTATGCGGAAAAGGAATTCACATACAACGGCATCAAGCAACACAACCGCAATTCGCTGCTGTGGCGCGACGAAGCCTACGATGGTCTGAAAACCGGGCATACGACTACGGCAGGTTATTGTCTCGTCTCTTCTGCACAACGTGGAGACATGCGTCTGATCGCCGTCGTGCTAAACGCCGCCAGTGAAAAAGCGCGCACTAATCAAAGCGAAGCTTTGATGAACTACGGTTTCCGGTTTTTTGAAACGCATAAGCTCTATTCCGCAGGACAGGAGATCGGGCAGGCACGCATCTGGAAGGGCGCAGTCGAGCAAGCCGCTGTCGCACCGACAAGCGACCTCTACATCACGATCCCGCGTGGGCGTTACGACCAGCTGAGTGCACAGATGGATCTCGACGACCCGTTGATCGCGCCCCTGTCGCAAACCGACATTGTCGGTACAGTCACGGTCAGTCTTGGCGAAGAGATGCTGATGAAAGCGCCGCTTCAACCCACAGCCGCCGTCGAGTTGGGTGGATTGCTCGATCGTACGATTGACACCGTGAAGTTGTGGTTCGAATAGAAGTCCATGAGTCAGCACGCGTCACCTCGTTTTCGTTGGCTTGGAAGACAGCCATACGAACCCGTGTGGCGCAACATGCAAACTTTCACCGACCAACGTAACGACGAAACCGAGGATGAATTCTGGCTGCTCGAACACGAACCGGTGTTCACCCTCGGACTCAACGGCAGCATGGAACATGTGCTGGCGCCCGGCGACATTCCGGTCGTTTCGATAGACCGCGGTGGCGAGGTGACTTACCACGGTCCTGGTCAGTTGGTTGTCTATCCTCTGGTCGACCTCAAGCGGCTGGGGTTCGGTGCGCGTGACCTGGTCTGTGCCATCGAAACGGCGATCATCCGGACCGCCGCGCAATGGGGCATTACTGCTGAAGGACGCAGCGACGCCCGCGGTGTATACGTCGATGAGCGCAAGCTCGCGAGCATCGGTCTACGTATCCGGCGCGGCTGTAGCTACCACGGTCTTGCATTCAACGTGTCGATGGATCTCGAACCGTTTTCACGCATCAACCCCTGTGGATACACGGGTCTGAAGATGACCCGGCTCGCGGATCTCGGTGGACCGGTGGATGTCAAGGTCGTCGGCGAGGCAATGAAGCCGTATGTGCTGGAGGCTTTCGGCTACAATGTGGAGCCCGCCGAACGGGAAGGAACGGCGTGAATCCAACGGACCAGAGCACGAAGAAACAGCGCCACGCCCGGCTTGAACGCGGCCGTAAGCTGTCGGCCGCCGAGAAAATGGCACGCATCCCTGTCAAGATCGAACCGACCGAGAAACCGCTGCGCAAACCCGACTGGATTCGCGTGAAAGCGCCCACGACCACGGCGGTCGCAAACCTGAAACGTGTTCTGCGTGAGAACCATCTGCATACGGTTTGCGAGGAAGCATCCTGCCCCAACATTGCCGAGTGCTTTGGCAAAGGCACGGCGACGTTCATGATCATGGGTGACATCTGTACGCGCAGGTGTACGTTCTGCGCCGTCGCTCACGGCCGTCCGGAAGCACTGGACCGCGAAGAACCGGCCAACCTCGCAAAGACGATTCAGGCGATGGGTCTGGCCTATGTTGTGATCACGTCGGTCGACCGCGATGATTTGCGCGACGGTGGCGCCGGACATTTCGCCGACTGCATCGAAGCCATCCGCAATCGTTGCCCGGACACGAAGATCGAAATCCTGGTTCCGGATTTCCGTGGGCGGCTCGACGTTGCACTCGAGATATTCGAACGTGCAACACCGGACGTGTTCAATCACAACCTCGAAACGATCCCGCGCTTCTACAGGCTGGCGCGACCCGGTTCCGACTATCAGCATTCGCTGGATTTGATCCGCTCGTTCAAGGCCCGTCATCCTGAGATCCCGACGAAATCGGGCCTGATGGTCGGAATCGGCGAAGAGATCGACGAAGTTCTGGAAATCATGCGCGACCTGCGTGCACACGACTGCGACATGTTGACGGTAGGCCAGTACTTGCAACCGAGCCGTTATCACCTGCCCGTCAAACGCTATGTGACACCCGCAGAATTCAAAATCATCGAAGACGAAGGCTATTCGATGGGATACAAACACGTCGCCAGTGGACCACTCGTGCGTTCTTCCTACCATGCCGACCAGCAGGCGTCAGAGGTGCTCGAACACTCGGCAGCCTGAGATGTTTGCGAGTCGCGCAACTCTGGTTCTGACCTGCACACTCGCGGCAGGCGGTGGCGGCACAACTGACTGGAAGTCGTCGCATCAGGATTCTGGACGCGTCTCCAAATACCGACGCAAGGATTCGAGGCGTTCGGGCGTACCGACGTCAAACCAGCGTCCGGTATACAACTCCGCACTGACCTGACCGGCATCGATTGCTTCGGCGAGCACCGGTTCCAGCGGAAAACGTTCTTCAGTGCGGCCGTCAAAGAGTGCGGGGTCGTACACACCGACACCGGAAAATGTGTAGCGGTTCCCGCCCTCGTTTCGGATCAGCCCGTCAACAAGACCGAAGTCTCCGTCCGGATTGTGGTCCGGATTCGGAACGAGAACGATGTGTGCGAGTTTGCCGTCCAGACCGGTCTTCGGTGGCAAAGGGCAATCGGTCCATACATCTGCATTGACAACAAGAAAAGGTGCATCGCCGAGCAAAGACAGAGCCCTCCGGATTCCGCCACCGGTCTCCAGCGCCTCGGGACCCTCGTCTGAATAGTCGATGCGCAGCCCATAATCAGCACCGTCTGCGAGTGACTGGCGTATCTGTTCTCCGAGCCAGCTGAGGTTGACGACGACGTCCTTGATACCTGCTGACTCGATTGCCCGAAGATGCCATTCGATCAGCGTCCTGCCACCCGCTGTGAGCAACGGTTTCGGCATCGCATCGGTCAGAGGTCGCATGCGTTCGCCACGTCCCGCTGCGAGGATCAGTGCTTTCATCATGTCGGGTGGCACCATTGTTGGCCGATTGAAGGCATACGGGCGTTGTGCCATTGTAACGGCGCCTTGGCAGCCGGCCGAAACATGCGGGTACATAAAAACGGTCTCAGCGCCTTTGCCGTTTCGATAGCGATCAGTGCACCGGTGGCGTACTCCGCCGATGGACCGCTGTGCCCGACCGAAGACTCACAGTTGCTGACCCCGGTCTCACCTGCTTCCTCCGACGAAGAACCGGATCGGATCACGATTTTCGCAGACGAGGTCGAACTCGTACGCGAGGGCGACTCGATTCTGCGTGGAGACGTCGAGGTAAAGCGTGGCGACAAGTCGGTACACGCGGACCAAGCACGCTACAACCTCGAAACACAGAGGCTCAGTGTGTCCGGGGACGTGTCGTACAGGGATTCGGCCGTGTCGATTACGAGTGACCGGGGCAGCTTTCAGCAGGAAACCGAAACCGGAACGCTGACGGAACCAAGTTTCACGCTGGTGACCGGTCAGGGCCGGGGTTATGCAGAAGAAATCACGACCAGTGCCGACCAGGTGCTGACATTGCGCGGAGTCACCTATACGACTTGTCCGGCAGACGCCGAGACCTGGCAGTTGATCGCAAAAGAATTCGAAATAGACAACGTCGCCGGCCGTGCCAAGGGCCGAGGGGTCAAACTCAAGTTCGGTGGTGTTCCATTGATCTATCTGCCATATGGATCATTCCCGATTCGCGATGAGCGAAAAACCGGCGTACTGACACCGGATCTCAGTTTGTCCGAACGCAGCGGCACGAGCATTCGTCTACCCGTGTACGTGAACCTGGCGCCGAACCGCGATCTGACTATCACGCCGCGCTGGATGTCCGAACGCGGGGTCCAGCTGCAGTCGGAGTTTCGCTATCTGACACCGGGCAGCTGGGGAAACCTGTACACCGAATACCTGAACAACGACGACAAGACCGACACAAACCGTGAGTTTGTCAGCTATCGGCATCAAACGAATTTTCAGAACGGCTGGACCTTCGACGCCGACGTGAACGACGTCAGCGATTCGAATTACTTCGAAGATTTCGGTGTGAGCACTTTTGACACCAGCCAGGTTTATCTGCAACGCGAACTGGTCACGCGGTTCCGGGAAACGTACTGGCAACTGCTCGCCCGGGTCCAGGCGCTGCAAACGGTGGATGACACAATTCCCCCGGCCGGTCTACCCTATCGCCGGGTGCCGCAACTCGCAGTCCAGGGTGACTGGCCGATTCTCGACACAGGATTGAGCTTTACGATGCTCGGCGAGCTCGTCAGCTTTGATCGCGACAACAGCGTCACCGGTGTTCGGCTCGACATGTGGCCACAACTCCGGTACCGGTTGCAACAACCTGGCTACTACCTGGAACCTAAGCTGGGTTGGCGCTTTACACAGGATGAACTGAACGATGTCGCACCCGGAAGCGAGACGTCGCCATCTTTCAATGCGCCGGTCTTCAGTTTCGACAGCGGTGCGAGGTTCGAACGCTACACGGACAGGCGCAACCTGCAGACACTCGAACCGCGTGTGTTGTACACCTATATCCCGTTCCGCGAGCAACAGGACCTGCCGATATTCGACACCAGCCTGGCGGACTTCAACGAAGTTCAATTGTTCCGGGAAGACCGCTTCGTCGGTGGAGACCGCCTCGGTGACACAAACCAACTTGCAGTGGGTTTGACGAGCCGGCTGTTGAGTCTCGACGACGGTCGCCAGGTTCTGGGTCTGACATTTGGTCAGGCCCTCTTCTTCGAGGACCGGGAGGTCGGGTTGACACAAAATCAACCCCAGACCTCAACCACATCGGATTTCATCGCCGAGGGCGACATGGAGTTCTCAGAGAACTGGTCGGCCGACCTGCAACTACGCTATGACCCGGACACCTCGAAAATCACAAAAACCGGTGCCCTTGTTCGTTTTCGACCGTCGGAAGACACTACCTTGAACCTTGGATACCGGTTTCGTGACAACCGCCTGGAGCAGTCTGACGTCGCATTCGCGCTGCCTTTGAGAGAACGCTGGCGATTGATCGGGCGCTGGAACTACTCACTCGACGACAGCCGGTCTCTCGACCGGTTGTTCGGCGTCGATTACGAGACCTGCTGCTGGTCGATCCATGCCGGCTGGCGGCGTTTTCTCATCAGCCGCGACGGCCAGGAAGATCGAACGATTTTCTTCCAACTCCAACTAAAAGGACTGACCAGTCTTGGCCAGCGCGCAGAGGGGTATCTCGAACGTGGTATCCTAACGTACTAGTTCAGCGATCCAGCGGCGGCCGCCGCTGCCCGGATGCCCCGGGACCGAGGTTTCCAGGGAACACAAAACGACAGAGAGAAACGTGATGCATATTTCCAATGCCATCGCCACCGTAACACTCGTTCTGGCGACGGCAACGACTTTTGCGCAAGACGATGGCGTACTGTTGGATACGATCGTTGCGATCGTCGACGACGGCGTCATCCTGCAGAGTGAACTCGACCGTCAAACGGCGATGTGGGAAACACAACTTCGCGCACAGAACATCCAGCTTCCATCACGCAGTTTGTTGCAGGAACGTATTCTGGAGCAGCTCATCGTTCGTCGCCTCCAGTTGCAGCTGGCCGAGCGCAACAATATCCGTGTCAGTGACGAAGACCTGAATCGGGTTCTTGATCGCATGGCCCGGGAAAACAGCGCGACTCTGAGTCAGTTGCCTGAGTTGCTCGCAGCCGATGGCGTCGACTACGCGCAGTTCCGCAGTGACATGCGTGAAGACATGATGATCCAGCAAGTCATGCGACGCGTCGAAAGTGACGTGAGGGTAACACCCGCCCAAGTCGAACGGGCGATCGATCAGCAGAGCGCAGGCGCCGGCGACAACGAATATCACCTTTTCCACATTCTGATCGCGGTGCCCATGAGTGCAACACCAGACGACATCGAAGCCACCGAACAACGAGTGCGCGAAGTGTACGAGAAGCTCGATCAGGGTGAGGACTTCTGTGCTCTGGCTGTCGCGTACTCCGACGGCCAACAAGCCCTGAACTGCGGCGATTTGGGTTGGCGCAAAGCGATCAACCTGCCGAGTGCCTTTGCGGAAAGCGTACCCGACCTCACCGCAGGCGAAGTCTCGGAACCCATCCGTAGCGGCAGTGGTTTTCACATCGTCCGTCTGAACGAAGTTCGTGGGCAGACCGCTGTTGTCGAACAGGTTCACATCCGTCACATCCTGCTGTTCACCAACGAAATTCTCGACGACGAAGGCGCCCGCCTCGAACTCACCGCGATCAAGGAACGCGTCGAAGCCGGCGAGGACTTCGGCGATATCGCGCGTGTTACATCCGATGACAAAGTATCGGCATCCCGTGGCGGGGACCTCGGCTGGGAGGACCCGGCGGCGTATGATCCCGATTTTCGGGCCGTGATAGAAGAGATCGATCTCAACACGCTGAGTGATCCGTTCAAATCGTCATTCGGTTGGCACATCGTCGAAGTCATCGATCGCCGTGAGCACGACGCCACTG
>JAZFZN010000249.1:0-6495 GCA_036475515.1 Gammaproteobacteria bacterium | reverse complement strand
GGCGCGACGGGTCACCGGTGGACCGTAACGGGACTCCACCGTCGCCATCGTCATACCGCGTGTGGGATGGTTCGTGGCCTGGCCGCTGCTGATGTTTTCTTCGATCAGCAGCGTGTCGGCCGCGGCGAAACCCGTGGCCAGCAACAACATCAAAGTAAGAACGGTTCGAAAAGCCATGGTCTGACTCCCAGACAATGATCGGGCCGAATATAGCACCGTCATCAGCGAAAAAACTATGATCTTCCGCAAGTTATCAGGAATTTCCAGAACCCGTGTGCGCGCCTGATTCAGTGTGGTCTAATGCGGCCGGCGAACGGGGTTCCTGATGTTCTATCCACTCGAATCGTTTGTCGGCTGGCGTTACCTGAGAGCACGACGTGCACAGCACTTCGTGTCGTTTATTTCGCTCGTCTCGTTGCTCGGCATCGCCCTTGGGGTCGCGGCGCTGATCATCGTGATGTCGGTCATGAACGGATTTCAGGCCGAATTGCGCGAACGCATCCTCGGCATGACCGCACATGTGCGTGTGATTGCGGGCAAGAGCGGGCTGGCGGACTGGTCGGCACTCGCCGCCGAGGCCGGGACCCACGACGCAGTGGTAGGGGTCGCACCCTACGTCAGCGGGGAGGGGATGCTCAGTCGCGGGCCCAGGCTGGCCGGCGTCCGTCTGACGGGCATCCTGCCGGAAACAGAACCGGAAGTTTCCGAGATCGGTGCACGCCTGTTGGACGGTTCGCTCGACCTGTTGCAGCCCGGTGAACACGGTCTGTTGATCGGCGTCGGGCTGGCCGCGTCGCTGGGTGTTCGACCCGGCGACCGGGTCGTGTTTCTGACTGCGGAACCCAACCAAAACCCGCTTGCGATTCGTCCGCGGCTTTATCAGTTCAACGTGCTCGCGGTATTCGAAGCCGGACACTTCGAATACGACACGACACTCGCGATCACCCATTTCGATGACGCCGCAGCCGTGTTTGGTGTCGAGGGCGCATCCGGCGTGCGTCTGCGGCTGGACAACATATTCGATTCACCGTCAGTTGCGCGCGACCTCGGAGCAATGCTCGACGGCTCGGACATCCGTGTCGTCGACTGGACCGAAGAACACGAGACTTACTTTCGCGCCGTACGGATCGAAAAAACCGTCGTTTTCATGATTCTGTCGATCATCATCGGGGTCGCCGTGCTGAACATCGTCTCGACGCTGGTGATGGTTGTAGCGAATAAGCGTGGTGACATCGCGGTGCTGAGAACCCTCGGCATGAAACCGGATTCCATAACGCGCGTGTTCATGATTCAGGGGCTGTCGATCGGCGTATTCGGTACGCTGCTCGGGGTCCTGCTCGGTGTAACTGCGGCGCTGAACGTAGACCGTATCGTGCCGTTTCTGGAAAGGTCTTTCGGTTTCAAACTGTTTCCCGGCGATGTCTACTACATCACAGATGTTCCTTCGGAACTGCAGGGTGGCGATCTGTTCCTGATCGTCGCAGCCGCACTCACACTCGCTTTTGTTTCGACGATCTATCCGGCCCGCAGGGCTGCGACAACCGATCCGGCAGAGGCTTTGCGCTATGAGTAGGAACAACTGTGTTTAATCCGCTGGAGCTGTTCGTCGGTTCGCGATACGTGCGTGCGAAGCGTGACAACCATTTCATCTCGTTTGTTTCAGTTGCCGCGATCGCGGGCATCACGATCGGTGTTGCCGCACTGATCATCGTGTTGTCCGTAATGAACGGTTTCGAAAAGGAGTTTCGCGAACGCGTGCTCGACGTTGCTGCACACGCGACGGTCCAGCCGTTCACGGGCGGACAAAGCGACTGGCAGGCGCTCAGAGACGCCGCTCTGCAACACCCGAAAGTAACCGGTGCCGCGCCGTATATCGATGTACAGGGGATGCTAGCCACCGCCACGGGGATCGCCGGTGTGGCAGTGCGCGGTATCGAACCTGCGGCCGAACCCGATGTATCCGGTCTGACCGGAATGATGCGCGCGGGTGCACTCGAAGACCTGGTGCCCGGCGAGTTCCGCATCGCGCTCGGTTCCGCCCTTGCCGAACGGCTTGGCGTTGGTCTCGGAGACAGCGTTGTCCTGATGACGACCGAAGGCACGGTGACTCCGGCCGGAATCGTGCCGCGCATGCGACGCTTTGAGATCGCCGGCTTGTTCCACGCTGATATGCACGAGTACGACAACGGACTCGCCTATCTGAACATCGTGGACGTCCGCCGACTTTATCGGATCCCGGAACACCTGGCGGCTATCCGGCTACGACTCGACGATCTGTTCGCCGCACCCGAGGTATCGCGCGAAATCGCTGAAGCCCTCGGGGGCGGTTATTACGTAAGCGACTGGACACGCCAGTATCGGAATTTCTTCCGCTCTATTCAGCTGACCAAGACCGTGATGTTCGTCATGCTGATGCTGATCGTGGCGGTAGCGGCATTCAACATCATCTCGACACTGGTGATGGTCGTGACCGACAAGCGAGGAGACATCGCGATTCTCAGAACCACGGGGGCAAAACCATCGAGCATCCTTGGCGTCTTTGTCGTCCAGGGTGCATTCATCGGTGTGATCGGCACCACGATCGGTCTCGTTCTGGGCGTTGTACTCGCCGCAAACGCTGAGACACTCGTGCGTTGGTTGGAACGTCTGCTCGGCACGGAGTTTGTCGCGTCTGACGTGTACTACCTGAGTAGCCTTCCGTCGGAGATTCACGCGACAGATCTGGTCGTGATTTGCGCGACAGTAATTGCACTGGCACTGTTGTCGACGTTGTACCCGGCGTGGCAGGCGTCGAGAACACAGCCGGCCGAAGCGTTGCGTTATGAATAGAGATACAACTACAAACACGACAGCTGCGCAGAGCGTTCTCGAAGCCCGTGGGCTGACAAAACATTTTCGTCAGGGTGACGTCGTGCTCGAAGTCCTGCGTGGTGCAGACCTAAACATCGGTCGCGGTGAGCTGGTGGCAATCGTCGGTGCTTCGGGTTCGGGGAAAAGCACCTTGTTGCATCTGCTCGGTGGACTGGAGGCCGCCAGCGCAGGTCATGTTTCGGTGCTCGGATACGACATGTCGGCGCTCGACGACGCCGCACGCGGGACGCTGCGCAACGAAGCAATCGGCTTCGTCTATCAGTTTCATCATCTTCTGCCCGAATTCACGGCGCTCGAAAACGTAGCGATGCCGTTGCTGGTCCGGAGAACACCGATCGCCGACGCGCGTCGCGAAGCCACCGGATTGCTTGAACGTGTCGGACTCGGAGAACGCCTCGACCACAAGCCCGGGCAACTGTCGGGTGGTGAACGTCAGCGCGCCGCTGTCGCACGCGCGCTGGTAACACGGCCTGCCGTTGTGCTTGCAGATGAACCGACCGGCAACCTGGACCGCGAGACCGGCAAGCGCGTGTTTGACCTGATCCTCGAACTGAACCGGGAGTTCGACACGAGCCTCGTGATGGCGACACACGACCTGAGGCTGGCGAGCCGAATGAATCGTGTTCTGAAGCTGTCCGCCGGCGTACTCAACCCCGTTGAGCGCGTCGTTCTCGACGCTGTTTGAGACGCACGGACAACGCCCAGCGCCACAATACATTGATCACAACATAACCGATCGACGCGGTCGCGGTGCCGATGATCAGACTGCCGACCAACAGCGGCTTCAATTGTTTCGTTGCCCACTGCCACGACAGCGCAACGTCCGGCAGGTTTAGCGGTACATCGAGCAGATGTGCGCCAAGCAGATAGGCGGTGCCAAATAACGGCCCTATCGTCAGCGGATTCATGATGAACGTCATCAGTACCGCCATCGGTATGTTGACGCGTACCCAGATCGCCAGGAGCACGGCCAACACCACGTGTCCAGGGATCGGTATGAACGCGACGAATGCGCCGATTGCGAACGCACGGGCAATACTCTTGCGGTGCGTTGCCCACAGAGCGGGATCGTGCAGCAGGGCACGAAATGGCCGCATCGCCCAGTGTTCGCCGAGATTGCTTTGCCGGCGCAGTAGGCGATTCACGAAACGTCGCGGCATGTGCTACAAATGTAGAGGCGACAAAACCGCCCCATGATAGGGGCCTGAAGCACCGCAGGGAAGCGGATCATGCGCGTTTTTGCGCTGGCATTTTTTGCAGGCAACCTCGTCGTTCATCGGCTCGCCGTATTGCCCGGTCGATCCGGAACAGCCGTACTGGCTTGCCTGTTTGCGTTGATCGTCGCCTGCGGCGGTCGGCGACATCTGTTCGTGCGCGTGGTCGCCGGATTGGCGGTCGGTTTTTGCTGGGCATGGTTGTCGGCAGCGGTACGGCTCGACGAGCGCCTCGACCCGGTCCTCGAAGCCGTGGACATCACCACCGATGGTGTGATTGCGTCGATTCCGGAGCTGAGGTCGACACATACGCGGTTCCTCTTCCAACCCGACGACCCGCGTCTGCCAAACCGAATACGGTTGAACTGGTACTCAGCGCCACGACTGCACGCCGCACAACGATGGCGACTGACCGTGCGACTCAAGCGACCGCACGGCATGCTGAATCCGGGCGGGTTCGACTACGAACGCTGGTTGTTTCTGCGTGGCATCGGCGCGACCGGCTATGTGAGGCCGGCTCCATCCAATGAGGTTCTCGCTTCCAGACCCTATTCCCATCTGTTGTTGCGTGTCCGCGCGCGTATTTCCAAAAAACTCGAGGAAACACTCGGGTCGAGACCGGCGCTGGGTATCGTCGAAGCTTTGGCGATCGGTGAACGCAGTCGGATTTCTTCCAGTCAGTGGGATCTGTTTGCCCGCACCGGAACCGGTCACCTGATCGCTATTTCGGGTCTGCACGTCGGCATAGTCGCGGGGTTTTTGTTTTTCGTCGTGCGCGGCGTCTGGGTTCGCCTGCCACCGTTGTCCATTGCAGTGTCGCCACCCGTCGCGGCGGCTGTAATTGCGATGCTCGGCGCGCTGGCGTACGCGGCTCTGGCGGGTTTCTCGCTGCCGACCAGACGTGCGGTCGTCATGCTGGCGGTCGTGCTCGGTGCGGTGGCCGCCCGGCGGGAACTTGCGGCAGGGCAGGGTCTGGCGCTGGCTTTGCTGCTCGTTCTGCTGACAGAACCGCTGGCCCCGCTGTCGGCCGGATTCTGGTTGTCGTTTGGGGCGGTCGCAGCGATTCTGCTCGGCTCAGCGAGCCGGCATACCCGTTCCGCGATCGGATCATTCTGTCGCGCACAGTACAGCGTGTTCGTCGGACTCGCGCCGGTACTGTTCATCGCCTTTTCGCGGATCTCCCTGATCGCACCGTTCACGAACTCGTTCATGATTCCGTTGTTTGCGCTGTGTCTCGTTCCAATCGTGCTGCTTGGCACCATGCTGGCGTTGGCAGTACCCCTCGCCGGTCACATCGTGTTGACCTTTGCTGCCTGGTTGCTGGAACTCGTACTGCCACTCGTCGACTGGCTCGGTAGTCTGTCCATCGCACAATGGTCTCCTTCGCGGCGCCCGTTGTGGACGTTGCTGGTCGCGATCCCGGGTCTTCTGCTGTGTTTCACGCCGCGGGGCTTCGCCGCACGGATTCTGGCGCCGTTTTTCTTCCTTCCGGTGTGCTTCTGGAGACCTTCCGGCCCGGCGGTCGGAACTTTCGATTTCGTGTTGCTCGATGTCGGACAGGGCCTCGCTGCGATCGTCGAAACCCGCAACCACTTGCTCGTCTACGACGCGGGTGCAAAGCAGGGTCGTCTGGACGCCGGCTCGGCGGTAATTGAGCCGTATCTGAAACACGGCGGCCACAAGCGCATTGATCGTGTCGTCATCAGCCATGGTGATGCCGACCACGCCGGCGGACTCGCGACCTTGCAACGGAAGTTCGAAATCCTCGATCTGTCGAGTGGAACACCGGAAACTGTCGACGGGGCCCGGCGTTGCCGGGCCGGGGAGTTCTGGGTCTGGGACGGTGTGTCATTCGAGATCCTGCATCCAGACTCTCGCGTCTGGCGAGGCAACAACGCGTCCTGTGTCCTGCGGGTTTCGACGCCAGGTGGTGTATTGCTGTTGTCCGGCGACATCGAAAAAGCCGCGGAACGGCGGCTCGCTGATCATGCCTCGATTGCTGCTGACGTCGTCGTGGTGCCACACCACGGCAGTGCTACCTCCTCATCACAGCGTTTCGTCGCCGCATCGGCGCCGGTGCACGTGCTTTTCGCTGCCGGTTATCGCAACCGCTGGCAATTTCCACGTGAGTCCGTCGCCCGGCGATGGAGCGACAACGGCGCGAAGCTGCACGACACCGCCTGTGGCGGGGCTCTTTCCGTTCACTTCGATTCAGAGGGCGTCGGGCCGGTGCAGTCGTGGCGTCAGAACGCGCTTCGCTATTGGCACGACCCGCCGTCCGGGTCGCACCCAGGAACCTGCGCAGGGCGGGTTTTCTTCGCTGGCTCCGCACGCTAAGCTTCGGGCGACATTTGCGGTCGGAAACTCCCACAAGCATGTTTGAAATCGTGAAGTCGGGCGGTTGGCTGAT
>JAZFZN010000248.1:0-2080 GCA_036475515.1 Gammaproteobacteria bacterium | reverse complement strand
GTTTGCAATCGCCGTCGCAAAACTCGACGTGTTGTCATCGAAAACGACGTCTTCGAGCGACGACCAATCATGATGGCTTTGCTCCTGTTTGTCGCCGTGATAGTCGTGTTGCTGGCCGGTTTTCCGGTCGCCTTTACACTGTCCGGTGTCGCACTGGTGTTTGCATTGCTCGGCGTGATCACCGGCAACTTCGACGCGGCTTTCCTGCAGGCGATGCCAAACCGGATCTTCGGCAACATCATGACCAACGAAATCCTGGTCGCGGTGCCGTTGTTCGTGTTCATGGGCGTCATGCTGGAACGTTCGAAGATCGCCGAAAACCTGCTCGACACACTCGCACAGTTGTTCGGTAACTTGCGTGGTGGCCTCGGGATTTCCGTCATGCTGGTCGGCATGTTGCTGGCGGCTTCCACCGGCATCGTCGGCGCCACTGTCGTTACGATGGGCTTGTTGTCGTTGCCGACGATGCTGAAGTGGGGATATGACCCGTCGGTGGCAGCCGGTACGATCTCGGCGTCGGGAACCTTGGGCCAGATCATTCCACCTTCGATCGTCCTGGTACTGCTCGGTGACGTGTTGTCGTCGGCTTACCAGGAGGCACAACTGCGACAGGGGATTTTCTCACCGAAGACCGTATCGGTCGGTGACCTGTTTGCCGGTGCCCTGCTGCCCGGACTGTTGCTGGTCAGTTTGTATGTCGTATATCTGGTCGTCACCGCGTGGTTGCGACCGGCAACCATGCCGGCCGCTGCGGACGCGACCCGACAAAGGGGATCGCTGTGGTTGAAAGCGATTCGCGTCATGATTCCGCCGCTCACACTGATGTTCGCCGTGCTCGGTTCGATCCTCGCTGGTCTGGCGACACCGACCGAGGCGGCTGCTGTCGGGGCCGCCGGTGCCACGCTGCTCGCAGTGACCAAAAGACAACTCGACCTGCCACGTCTACAAGAGGTCATGCGGTCGACGACACGCATCACGAGCATGGTGTTCCTGATCCTGATCGGTGCATCTGTGTTTTCTCTGGTGTTCCGTGGATTCGGTGGCGACGAAACCGTGCGTCAGATACTCGAAAACCTGCCCGGCGGTGTTTTCGGTGCGATGCTGGTTGTGATGCTGGTGATGTTCTTTTTGGGATTCGTACTCGATTTCTTCGAGATCACTTTCGTTGTCGTACCCATCGTCGGACCGGTGTTGCTGATGATGGGACTCGACCCGGTCTGGCTCGGTGTCATGATTGCGATCAACCTGCAGACATCATTTCTGACACCGCCGTTCGGGTTTGCGCTGTTTTATCTGCGTGGTGTGGCGCCCAAATCGGTGACGACGACCCAGATCTATCGCGGTGTCATACCGTTCGTCGCGATTCAGTTGATTGCATTGGCCGTGCTCGCATACTGGCCCGCGCTCGCGACCTGGTTGCCCGACCAGGTGTACGGCAGATAGTGGCGCTGGTCAGTCGCCGCGACTCTGCAGGTAGGGGAGTATCGAAACGTCCTGCCAGGCCGCCGAACGTTGCTGGTAGGCACTATAGGACGCATACACTTTCGCGAACAATGGATCTCTAGCCGCCGTTTCGCCGAGTACTTCGTCGGTCAGAGCCCGTAAGCGATCGAGGACTGCATCCGGGAAACGACGGAGTTCGACGCCATATGTGTTGACCAGTTCGACCAGCGCATCGCTGTTGCGCGCCGCGAATTCGGACAGCATGTTGTTGCTGGTTGCACGGCAGGCGTTCGTCACGATGGCCTGCAGGTCTTCCGGTAGAGATTCGAACGCTTTTTTGTTGATCAGGCATTCGAGTACTGCGTTGGGTTCGTGCCATCCCGGGTAGTAGTAATACTTCGCTGCCTGATACAGACCGAAAGCGAGGTCGTTGTACGGGCCGACCCATTCGGTCGCGTCGATCGTTCCGGTCTGCAGTGCCGTAAACAATTCCGACCCCGGCAGATTGACCGGTGTGCCACCGGCGCGACGCAACACTTCGCCACCCAGACCTGGTATGCGCATCTTCAGACCTTTCAGGTCGTTGACACTGTTGATCTCCCGGTTGAACCAGCCACCCATCTGCACGCCGCTGTGG
>JAZFZN010000247.1:0-3294 GCA_036475515.1 Gammaproteobacteria bacterium | reverse complement strand
AGAACAGAGACGGCGGTTTGCCGCGGGGCAGATCGTATCGGTCGGGATACCGGACGTCGACCAGATAGAGACCCTGTGATGGCGCAGTAACCGCACCCGCTCTGCGGTCTTTGGCTTCCAACAGCTCACCGACCCATCCGGGAGACGCCGTCCCGTTGCCGACGTGTACCAGTGCACCGACGATGTTTCGCACCATCCGGTGTAGGAATGCATTCGCTTCGATGTCCACGAACACGAAGTCTCCGGACCGGTGTACCTCGAATCTGTAGACGTTGCGATATGGCGAATTGGACTGGCATTCAGCGGCGCGAAACGAACTGAAGTCGTGCTCGCCGATCAGCTGTTCGGCTGCGGTCTGCATCTTTTCTGCGTCGAGTTCCTGGTGGACACACCAGACACGCCGGTGGTTCAAGGCCGGCCCGGTCTCCCTGTTGACGATCACGTACCGGTAGCTGCGCGCAAGGGCTTCAAAACGAGCGTGAAAGTCGGTGTCAGTGACTCTCGCCCAGTGAATGCGGACCGCCGGGGGCAGCTGCGTATTTGTCCCCAATACCCAGCCGCGTTCGCGGCGGTCCGCAGAGGTATCGAAATGAACGACCTGGTGTGTTGCGTGTACACCTGAATCAGTTCGACCTGCACAAGTCACCTGGACGTGGTGATCGGCGACCGTTGACAACGCGTCCTGTACACAACCCTGAATCGTCGGTCCGTCTTTCTGCGTCTGCCATCCGGAGAAACCGGTGCCGTCGTATTCGAGTCCAAGCGCAATACGCTGTGTTACAGCAGCAGCCACGACGAGAACAGCGCAATGAGCGTCAGCACCAACCAGTCCGTTGCGCACAACCCGTCGAGTACCGGCAGGTGGTACGTGGCGGGGGGGATCGTTTCGGCACGCATTTCAACCTGACGGATGAGTGCGGCGGCGACACGGCCCGCGCGGTCTCCGAGCAGTTTTCCTGTACCGGTGGACCGGTTTTTCAGTGCCCGTTCCAACTCCGGGTACGCGCTCAACGTCAGTGCAAAACGCAATGCAGCTCGTTGCACATCGAAGCCGATCAGCGCCAGCGGCGAAAGCAAGCGGGCGAGCGCCGCGGCCAAAGTTTCTGCTGGCGTTGTCGCGTTGACGAGCGCAACGACGGTCACAATTGCCAACAGGTACAGCACCTGATGAACACCTGCAGCCACCATCGGCGAAAGATCGGTCACTGAGTTCTGTATCAGCGGGAATGCGACAAATGCAAACACGATGGCTCCGATGAGCATACGAACACGTTTAAAGGCCCGCAAAACATCGCGAAAGACTTCGCCGTCATACAAGGCAATCGACGCAAGCAACACAGCGAGGAAAACAAACAGAACACGTGCCTGGAAGAACGGCAAAAAGAGCGCCGTGGCGAGAATCAGGAGGATGCGAATGACCGGATGCACACTCATCACGACTCAGCCGAAGCTACCGGCTTGCCAAAAACTGGCGCCAGCCGAGATAGTGCAGCCTGCTAGCGGAGGCCGTCTATGAGACCGCGCGCTTCACTTTTCTGTGCGTCGCTCCCTTCAACCAGCACTTCGTTGAGGATGCTGCGTGCGCCGTCCGGATCACCCATGTCCATGAACGCACGTGCAAGATCCAGCTTGGTGCCGACTTCGTCGATCTCGTCAGCCGGTCTGCCGGGTATCTTCTGCGTCTTTTCGTAGGTATCTTCCCTGAGGACTTGAGTCTGCTGTGTATCCTCGTCGATCGCATCCTGCTGGTCCATGACGATGGTGCGGATGACGGTCGACTCTTCATCGTCCGCGAGACTTTCGGCTTTCACCGTCAGGTCCTGGTCGGGAGCGGCAGCACCGGCAGACTCGGCTTTGACCGTCAGGTCAGAATCGCCTGATGTGTCGAGCGACTCGGCTTTTACGGTCGGCTCGTCGCCCGGCACCGCACGGGAAAGCACAGTCGAATCGTCCGGACCGATTGAAATACCGGGTTTTGCGGCGATCGCAGTCGCGTCTTCATCGCGGGACAGGTCAATGTCCGGTGCTTGCATCGTCTTTGTGCCATCGCCGACGTCGGCCGACGTCTTGGAGAAGTCCGTCTCGCGGTTCAGGTTGAGGTCCAGACTCTCGTCAGAAAACGCTTGGACTTCGCTGGTCGGTTCGTCGCCCGGATCCATTGTGTCCTCGCTGAGCATGGCGGTTTCACCAGTGGTTTCGAGGTCGATGTCGACGCTGAGCGGTTGCCGAGTCTCTGGCGCACCGAAATCGGCGCCGAAGTCCAGATCGATTGCCTCCTCGCCGCTGTCTTCGGTCACCATGTCGACTTTGGTCGCGTACTGGGTAGCGGCCAGGTCGAGGTCAACCGCCTCACCTGCGCTCAGCGCAGCTAAACCGGCAAACAAGAGTTCATCCGGGCAGATCTGTTTGCCCATGATCATGATTTTGTCCCAATCGCCACCGGTGGCGCCGACCGCGTTCTTGAATTCACTTGCGGACTCGAGGAATTTCTCCTTGTTGCCCCAGATGAAATAGATTTCAACGAGTTTCATCCGGTAGTCGTTGCGGTCAGGATTACCCTCAACCGCTTTTTCCATCAGATTCGACGCCTGGTCGTAAAGCCCGTACGCCATGTGGAAATCCGCTTCGGCCATGACGTCCGATTCGTCCAGCTGCAACTTGAGTGCAGTGTCGTCGCTCAATGTCTGCTCGAACGGGTATTCCTCATCTTCGCCTTCCGACAGGTCGACGAGGGGTTCGTGTGTTTCTTCAGCACTTCTGATCGGCTCCGGTTGTACTTCCGGCACGATGATCTCTTCGGTGATTGTGTCACCAGGATCGCGTTCGACCACGATCATCGACTCGCCTTCGGATAGGCCGATCGGTTCAGTCGCAAAACCCGCAGAATCCCGTTCAAGCTCTGGAAGCTCCATTTCGTCCGCCTGTTCCCACACGGGTTCTTCGTCTTCGGCCTCGCGCCGGCGTTTCAAGAACACCACGAGCACCGCGATCAGAGCCAGACCACCAAGAATCCACAGGCCCCAGCTGGTCAGGAAACCAATCGCACGCTCGATGAACGTCGGTTCGGCCGGTGTGGTCGTCACGGTCGGCGTCGTAACAGCCGGTTCGGGCCCGATCTCGGGTTCGATCGAAATCTCAGGCTCGAGGTCGACACCAGGCATCACCGGTTCGGTTTCGATAATGTCCGGCGTCGTTTCCGTCAACGCCTCGCTTTCCTGCATGGCCCCGAGCTGGGCCTGCAGTGCTGCCAGTTCTTCGTTCTGCAGTTCGATGCGCCGATGCGCGTCGCCCAGT
>JAZFZN010000246.1:0-2479 GCA_036475515.1 Gammaproteobacteria bacterium | reverse complement strand
GTCCGTGTTGGAGCCACCCCCCTCTCGCGCGATGGTCATGCTGGTTTCAGTGCGCTGGTTGCTGGCAGTTCTGGCGATCGCTGCGCTGACCTGGTTGATCGTCCGCAGCCGCGGCTCAGGAAACAGGAGGCAACCCGCGATTGCGCTCACGGTTACCGGAGCAGCGGCATTCACCGTTTTCATTGCAAACAACATGATCAGCATCAGCGGTGCACGCGGCGCGGCGGTTGTCGATGGTCTGCTGCACAACGTGTACAGAGCTTTCGACTACCGTGAGGAAAGCGACATCTATGATGTACTCGACCGATCGGTTAGTGGCGATCTCTTGACCGAAATCTATCTGGAAACACAAAGAGGATTGGTTTTGGCCAACCAGGGTGGCGCACGTGCAAAGGTTAAAAGCGTCGAAATGAGGGAATTGAGCACGGAACCACAAGCCGATGGTGACGGATTCATCGCGCATACCACCTGGGTCGTAACCGGATCAGTCGGACACTGGGGGCACGTGCATCAGCGTATCAACCAGTATCAGGCCAACTTTGAGATCGAGCCTATCGACGGGGTCTGGAAGCTAACCGCCATGAACGTCCTCGAGGAAGAGCGGCTTTGATCAGACTACGCGATCTGTCGTTCCGCTATGTTGAGGGCGGCTTTGAACTGTCCGTTCCGGAACTGGAGATCTCTGCAGGCGAGCAACTTGCTGTCGTGGGTCCAAGCGGATCCGGGAAAACAACATTACTCAATCTGATCGCGGGCATCTTGTCACCGGAGCGCGGCGACCTGGTCGTGATGGATCAGGAACTGAACCATCTGAATGATGCGCAAAAGCGTGCGTTTCGGTTGCGGCGTATCGGCATGGTTTTTCAGAGCTTCGAGTTGCTCGACTACCTGTCAGTCGTGGACAACATCCTTCTTCCATTGCGCATCGGGGGCGGAAAGGTCGAAACAACCGACCGACAACGCGCCACCGAACTTGCACGACAAATGGGCATCGGTGACAAACTCGACCGACCCATTGACCAGTTGTCACAAGGCGAAAGGCAACGGGCAGCAGTGTGCCGGGCGCTCTTGTTGCGACCGCCGCTGATCCTCGCAGACGAACCAACAGGCAACTTGGACCCCGCGAACAAAGGCATTGTGCTGTCGCTGCTGCTCGAATACGCGACAAGCAACGACGCAACTGTGGTCACGGTGACGCACGACCAGAATCTGCTGAGTCGTTTCTCGCGTGTCATTGACTTCGATGCGTTGAATCAGGCTTCTGTCGGTTCTGTCTGAGCTCGCAACGTGAACGGCATCCTCTATCTGGCCTGGCGCTATCTCAGCTTCCATCGCTGGAAGACGGTCATTCTCGTATCGGCAATTGCGCTGGTGATGTATCTGCCAGCGGCCATCCAGGCATTGATCGACCAGACCGCCGAGCGCTTGAACACTCGGGCGGAAACAACTCCCTATCTGGTAGGCGCCCTCGGTAGCCCACTCGAACTCGCACTGAATTCCCTGTATTTCCACGCGGCTCCGCCACCAAGGTTAAACTACACAGAAATCAGCCACATGCGCGACGAAGGGCTGGCAATACCGATTCCGTTGTACGTGCGGTTTCAATCCCGCGGTATCCCGATTGTCGGAACCAGCCCTGCCTATTTCGAGTACCGGAACCTGGCCATCTCAGAAGGACGAGCCATCGCGATGCTCGGCGAAGCGGTGCTCGGTGCGAAGGCCGCGAAACAGCTCGGTGTTGGCGTAGGCGACTACGTGTTGTCGTCGCCCGAGAACGTTTTTGACCTAGCCGGCGTCTATCCCCTGAAAATGCCCGTCGTCGGCATACTCGGAGCGAAGGCAACCCCCGACGACGAAGCGATTTTTGTCGATATCAAGACCACCTGGGTGATCGAGGGTCTGGGTCATGGCCATCAGGATCTGCAGACGCCCACAGCATCCGCAACGATACTCAAGCAAGAAGAGGACAACATCGTCTCCAATGCGTCCGTCGTTCAGTACAACGAGATCACGAACGACAACATCGACAGCTTTCATTTCCACGGAAACACGAACCAGTATCCGTTGACGGCAGTGATTGCCGCGCCGACCGACGACAAGTCAGCGGTCATACTCATGGGTCGTTATGAAGGACGGGAAGACAACGTCCAGATGCAGCAACCGCCTCAGGTGATGACCGAGTTGATGGACACCATATTCACCGTACGTACCTACGTGATTGCAGCCATGTTGTTGCTGGGTCTCGCAACGACGCTCGTAGCCGTGCTCGTATTCCTGTTGTCCTTGCGACTGCGTCGCAACGAGTTCCAAACGATGTCGAGAATCGGTGGCAGTCGTTGGGGCGTTGCGCTGCTGTCGGGTTCTGAGATCTTGCTGGTTTTGGTCACCAGCTCCATCGTCGCGCTGATTCTGACGTTGCTGACGCGAGCTTTCGGTGGCCCGCTGATCGAGGCGTACATCGTTTCCTGATCGACGAGAC
>JAZFZN010000245.1:0-4503 GCA_036475515.1 Gammaproteobacteria bacterium | reverse complement strand
CATCGAGCGGCGCGGTGCGCACGATGCCCTGCCTGGTAATCTGATAGCGCCAGGCAAACAGCAGCGCCAAAGGAAAGCCGACGAACGCACCGATCCACACGAAACGAATCGCTTCTTCAAGAATACCCAATCCCGGGAATGCCAGATCGGCGACCTGCAGGATCACCCACGCCGCCACGATGTAGATCGCCGCGGTCTGGAACACGCGGCGGCGGCGCAGTTCTCGCAGAAGATCAGTCAAGCCGTTTCATCGATTTGGAGCCCGTGCAAAGCATAGCAGTAAACTTGGGAGTTCCGCCTTGACGGCGTAGGTGTGAAGCTGCATATTGAGACACCCTCTTCACGAGCCAAGTATTTGAATCTATTGGCCGCAATTCGAAGACATCAAACCGCGTGGGCGGGCCGCACACTCGGTGTGTTCGTCGTGGCTTGGTTCACGATGGCGCTGCAACCCTGCGCCATGGCGTTTGGTGGTGAACACGAATCTGACTGCCCGCACTGTCCACCGACGCATGAAATGCCTTGCCAGGCAGGCGCAGCTAATTGTGACGCCACTGAAGACTACAACTACGACGGGCGTACACCACAGATCAAAGTCAAAGATCTCGCGAGCGTCGTTGCCGTCGCGATTACAACAACGCAGACAGAACCGGTGCTGCACTCTTGCAACACGGTTTCTTCAGTGCTTGATGTTGCAAGGCACCCGGGCGCACCCCCCCTCAACGTTCAGTACTGCGTCTTTCTGAACTAGCGATCTCCTCACAGTAAGCCCTGTTTCTCCAGGTCACTGACGAGGAGGTTGTTCCAATGTTGTTTTCCCGTGGGCACTTGCCCCGCTCTACATTTGATTGCCGGTCTGCGCGGACCGGACAGACACGAATACTGCATGGGCTCGTGCTGCTGGCCCTTGGTTTGCTTGCGACTCAGGCCGGAGCGCAACAGTACACGTCGCTGACCCTGGAGGAAGCAGAACGTCTGGCGCTCAGTGAAGAACCAGGGCGTGAAGTGTATATCGCACGGGCTGAAGCAATCGAAGAACAATCTGTTGCCGTCGGACAATTGCCCGATCCACAACTGCGTGTCGGGCTTCTGAATTATCCGATCGAATCGGGCAACTTCAGGACCGAAAACATGACGCAGGCGCTTTTGGGCATCCGTCAGGCCTTCCAACCACGAAGCGTACGTTCGGCACGCACACAGCAGTTCAGTTCGCTCGCCGCAGAGATGACCGAAAACGCGGAGGGCCGGACGCGCGATGTGCGCACCGCTGTACGTATTGCCTGGCTCGACACTTACTACTGGGGACGTGCCCATGAAATCGTCAGCGAGGCGCGTCCGTTGTTCGATGATCTGGCAACGGTGACGCGTTCGCTGTATGCCGTTGGCAGCAAAGACCGACAAGACGTGTTGCGTGCGGAACTCGAACTCAGCCGCATCGACGACCGCCTGATCGACATCGAAAAACAACAGGCGACTGCGCGGGCGGCTTTGTCGGAGTGGGTCGGCACGGCGGCACAGCGGCCTCTGCCGGAGAACTTGCCCGACTGGGATCAAGCCCCGGATCTCGCCGTGCTCGAAGAACGGCTCGCCACGCATCCCGCGCTTAAAGCCGCCGATGCTCGTGTCGAAGCGCAGCAACACGGTGTGGAGCTCGCGCAAGAGCAATCAAAGCCCGACTGGGCCATTGATGTGGGCTACGGTTACCGCGATGGCCGACTGCCAAACGGGGACCCGCGGTCGGACTTCATCACTGTCATTTTCACGATGGACCTGCCGTTTTTTCAGGGCAATCGGCAAGACCGCGAGCTGGCCGCTGCACTCGGCGAACGAAGGGCTGCCGATGAATCGCGAGACCAACTCCATCGCCGTTTATCAAGTCGGCTCGACTCCGAATACGCACGCGGGCAGGAACTCGGCCGCCGCATCGATCTTTATGAGCGGCTGATCATCACCCAGACCGAGGGTCAGGCAGGCGCCGCGCTGACCGCTTACCAAAGCGAGGCCGGAGACTTTGCCGACGTAATGCGCAGTCACATCGACGAGTTCGAATCCCATCTCGAACTGATTCGCTTGAAGGTTGAACGCGCACAGAGTCATGCGGTGCTCGCCAACCTGGGAGGCTTTACGCCATGAAAAACATTCCGTTGTTCATTGTTGTGCTCGTGGCCACCTTGCTCGTCGGTGTCGTTGCGGGCCGTTTCTGGTGGCCCATGGAACCAGACATCGGTGCCACTTCGGGCACGACCGAACGCGAAGTCCTGTACTGGCAAGCACGGATGGATCCGAACTACCGCAGGGACGAACCGGGCAAGTCGCCGATGGGCATGGATCTGATTCCGGTGTATGCCGATCAAGTCGACGCCGACCCCAGTGTCGTCTCGATTGATCCGACAGTCGTCAACAACCTCGGTGTGCGTACCGCACCGGCACAGATCGGGCCGTTGTCACGTTCCATAGAAACGGTCGGCTATGTCGGTTACGACGAAGACACACTCCGCCAGATCAGCACACGGGTCGACGGTTGGATCGAAAAATTGGCGATCGAGAGTACCGGCGATCGCGTGAAACGTGGTCAGGTGTTATTCGAACTTTATTCACCGGCACTCGTTAACGCTCAGCGGGAATACCTCGCCGTGCTGGACAGCCGCACCACAGCCTTGCGCCAGGCTTCCCGCGAACGGCTCGTTGCGCTCGGTGTCACCGTGGCGGATATCGAACGACTCGACAAAACCCGTCAGGTGAAACAACGCGTGCGTGTCTATGCCGAAACCGACGGGTTCGTGGCACACCTTGGCGTGCGCGAAGGCAGCCATGTTACCCCGGCAACCGAAGTGATGTCGATTGCCGAACTGAATCGGGTGTGGGTGCTCGCGGAGGTGTTCGAGCGGCAGGCCGCATGGGTTCAGGCGGGCCAGCGTGCCGAAGTCGAACTCGACTACCTGCCCGGAGAACGCTGGCGGGGAACGGTGGATTACATCTATCCGGAACTCGACCCCACAACACGCACGCTCAAAGTACGGCTGCGGTTTGAAAACGAAGCCGAGGTTTTGCGTCCGAACATGTTTGCACGGGTGACGATCTACAGCGGTGACACCGCGCCGGTTGTTCAGGTACCACGCGAAGCCGTCATCCGCGGTGGTTTGTCTGATCGTATCGTGTTGTCGCTCGGCAAAGGTCGGTTCCGCTCGCAACCGGTTGAACTCGGTATCGAGTCGGGTGGGCAGATCGAGATCCGCCGTGGGATCGCGGACGGCGACGTCGTCGTCACATCGGGTCAGTTCCTGATCGACTCCGAAGCCAACATCGAATCCGCACTGGCACGGTTTGAAGAACAATGATTGCTCGTTTGATTCGCTGGTCGATCGAAAACCGGTTCCTGGTGCTGATCGCAACCGCGTTCCTAATCGGGGCGGGCCTACTGGCCGTGCGAGAGACGCCGGTCGATGCATTGCCGGATCTTTCTGACGTTCAGGTCATCATCAAGACGTCTTTCCCTGGACAGGCGCCACAGGTGGTCGAGGATCAGGTCACCTATCCGCTCACAACCGCGATGCTCTCGGTACCGAAAGCAGTAATCGTTCGTGGTTATTCATTCTTCGGCGACTCGTACGTCTATGTGATCTTTGCGGACGGAACCGATCTTTATTGGGCTCGCTCGAGGGTTCTCGAATACCTGAGTCAGGTGGTCGGCCAGTTGCCCGAAGGCGCCAAGCCCGCACTTGGCCCCGATGCTACCGGTGTCGGCTGGATCTACGAATACGCATTGGTCGACCGCAGCGGTCAGCACGACCTGTCGCAATTGCGCAGCATTCAGGACTGGTTTTTGAAATTCGAACTGCAAACCGTACCCGGCGTGGCGGAAGTGGCCACGATCGGCGGCATGGTCAAGCAATACCAAGTGGTCGTTGATCCGGACAAGTTGCGCGCTTTTGGCATCGCACTCGCCGAGGTGAAACACGCCATCCAATCCGCCAACCAGGAAGCCGGTGGCTCTGTGATCCAAATGGCCGAAGCGGAATACATGGTACGGACCACGGGCTACCTCGAGAACCTCGAGGACCTCGCCCACGTGCCGCTGGGTGTCGACATCAACGGCACACCGATCGTGCTTTCCGATGTTGCGGAATTACGGCTGGGACCGCAGATGCGTCGCGGTATCGCCGAACTCAACGGTGAAGGTGAAGTCGTCGGCGGTGTGATCGTGATGCGCTGGGGCGAAAACGCCTCCAAAACCATCGACGCGGTGCGTACGCGACTCGCCGAACTACAGAACAGTCTTCCTCCGGGCGTTGAAATCGTCACGACGTACGATCGCTCCACACTGATTCACCGTGCGGTGGAAACACTCGTGAGCAAACTGCGTGAGGAATTCATCGTCGTGGCACTGGTGTGTGCGGTGTTCCTGTTCCACCTGCGTTCCTCCTTGGTCATCATTCTCAGTCTGCCGATCGGCATTCTCATCGCCTTCATCGTCATGCGACTGCAGGGCATCAACGCCAACAT
>JAZFZN010000244.1:0-9118 GCA_036475515.1 Gammaproteobacteria bacterium | reverse complement strand
GCGCAAGCTCATGGAGCAACATACGATGGCCAACCGGTCGGGTCTTTTGGAGATGCCGCCGCCTTTTCATTCTGCCAGGACAAGATCATCAGCACTTGCGGCGAAGGCGGCATACTCGTCACGAATGACTCTTCCATGTGGGAAGCCGCTTGGGCATACAAAGACCACGGCAAGTCTTATGAAGCGGTGTATCAACGACAACACCCGGTCGGTTTTCGCTGGGTGCACGAGAGCATCGGGACAAACTGGCGGGTTACAGAACCACAGGCCGCTGTTGGTCGCATCCAGCTGAAGAAACTTGATTCCTGGGTCGAAAAACGACGCCATGCGGCGATGCGGTTGACCGAGTGCTTTTCGAAGTTGCCCGGTTTGCGCGTGACTCGTCCGCCAGATCATGTGGGTCATTCGTACTATAAATACTATGCGTTCGTTCGGCCAGATGCGCTGTGCGCCGGGTGGACACGGGACCGGATCATGAGCGCCATTGGTGCAGAGGGGATTCCCTGTCATGCGGGTTCTTGCCCGGAGATCTACCGGGAACGCGCCTTTCATGGCATTGCTGAGCCGGCTGAGAGGTTACCGGTGGCACGCGTACTCGGTGAGACATCCCTGATGTTTGAGGTACATCCGACGCTGACAGACGGTGACCTCAGCGACGTCTGCTGTGCGGTCGAGAAGGTCATGGCGGCCGCGGCTGTGTGAGATGCAGCCCCCGGCGTGTTCGGGCTGGGTGCCAAAGGTGTCTCCGTTTTGCGACTCATTCCAGATGATTGAGCTATCGGATTGATTTTCCGTGGCGAAGCGCATATCTTCTCGGCTCCAGCCCAAGGGGAACACGGAAGCAGATAACGAAAACGGAGTGGCTGTGGTTCTTGAGAGCATAGAAGAGCGATATCAGGTTGCTGGGCGCCTGAGTCGTCTACCCAGAAAGATCAAACGCCTCGTCATGGTGGTGGCGGACTCCGTAATGGTTCCGCTAGCTTTGTTGTGTGCGTTTGCTCTGCGTTTCGGGGACCTGTACACGCCGCTGGCTGAACTATGGTGGTTGTTGCCGCTGTCTGCAGTCGTCAGTGTTCCAATCTTCGCAATGCTTGGACTGTATCGCGCTGTCGTTCGGTTCATGGGCCCGCGCGTCGTTTATGCGGTGTTGAAAGGCATGACCCTTTCTACACTCCTGCTTGCTTTGATTGCGTTCGTCGCGCTTTCCCGTGGAGCGAACGTGGTTTCGACATCCGCGGTCTTCTCAGCACTGATAGTCTTCTGGGCGCTTGGCCTTTTGTACGTTGGTGGTCCGCGCTTCATCGTGCGTGGTTATCTCCAGAGGCAGCGACGACCCGCCGATCGCGTGGCGATTTACGGTGCGGGTGAAGCCGGTGTACGACTCGCTTCCGCATTGATCGGCGGCCAGGAATTCGTTCCAGTTGCGTTTGTGGACGACAACCGCACCCTCGCCGGAAGCGTTATCAATGGCATCGAAGTTTACGATCCAAGGGCGATCTCACGGTTGATCGAAGAGCTTGAGGTTTCCAGGGTCCTGTTGGCACTGCCGTCCGTGTCCAGACGCAGGCGCCGCAGCATTCTTCAAAGACTTGAAAAACTTCCGGTTCACGTTCAGACGATGCCAAACTTTTCTGATCTGATTTCCGGGCAGGCGCGTGTGGACGATCTTCGCGAGGTGGACGTTGCGGATTTGCTTGGACGGGATACGGTTCCACCGAACGAAAAAATGCTCGAAGCGAGCGTTCGTAACAAAGCCGTGATGGTTACTGGTGCGGGTGGCTCGATCGGTTCTGAGTTGTGTCGCCAGATACTGCGGCTGGCGCCCACACGCATCGTTATCTTCGAGATTTCAGAACCCGCACTCTATAACATCAAGAAAGAACTGGATTTCGTAGCCTGTCGTGATGATCTGGACGTCGACATTGTTGCGCTGCTGGGTTCGGTCCAGAACGAACAGAAGGTTCTCGAGGTTATTCGAAGTTTCTCGATAGACACCTTCTATCATGCCGCCGCTTACAAGCATGTTCCGATCGTGGAACACAATATGATCGAAGGGTTGCAGAACAATGTCGTTGGCACTTTGAACGCGGCTCGTGCGGCGATTGAGGGACACGTCGACACCTTCGTGCTCGTGTCCACTGACAAGGCTGTCTGTCCGACCAACGTAATGGGTGCCACGAAACGACTCGCGGAGCTGGTGCTTCAAGGTTTGCACCAACGCGGTACGAATACGCGATTTTGCATGGTGCGATTTGGCAACGTACTGGAGTCTTCGGGATCAGTCGTTCCGTTGTTCCGGGAACAGATCCGCCGCGGCGGGCCGGTAACGGTTACGCATCCCGAGATCATTCGTTATTTCATGACGATCCCGGAGGCGGCTCAGCTGGTCATTCAAGCCGGATCGATGGCGGCAGGGGGCGATGTCTTCGTGCTCGATATGGCGAAACCCGTCAAAATCGCCGATCTTGCGCGCCGCATGATACATCTGACGGGCCTTTCCGTGAGGGACGAAGAGAATCCGGACGGCGACATCGATATCGAATACACTGGCCTGCGACCGGCGGAAAAACTCTACGAAGAACTCCTGATCGGCAACAATGTAGCCGGCACGGAACATCCCAGAATCTTGCGTGCACAGGAAGGCGCCCTGACGTGGAGTCAACTCGAGGTGTTTCTCGACGGACTCAAGGCGGCTTCTGATGAATTAGATTGTGCCACGGTCAGGCTTCTCCTTGTTCGCGCGGTAGAAGAATACGTACCTGCAAAGGAGATCCGGGATATCGTCTGGCGTCAACACAGTACGATGTTGCGTGAAAAAGAAGTTGCCGAAAAGGTAACCAAGCTGCCCACAAAACGAGTCCAGTAAAACTTCCCTGCTAACTCATGAAAGTTACGATCTTCGGTTCCGGCTACGTCGGTCTCGTCACTGGCGCTTGTCTTTCGGATGCCGGTAATCAGATCCTCTGTGTAGACATCGACGCTGGCAAAGTTGCTGCGCTCCAACGTGGTGAAATACCGATTTTTGAGCCGGGGCTTGATGAACTCGTACGGCGCAACGCCAGTGCCGGCCGGTTGCGGTTTACAGCGGATGTTGCGGAAGGCGTGGCCCATGGTGTGGCTCAGTTCATCGCAGTTGGAACGCCACCGGATGAAGACGGTTCGGCTGACCTCCGACATGTGCGCGATGTCGCGGGCAGCATCGCCGAGCACATGGACGGGTATCGCGTCATCGTTGATAAGTCGACGGTACCAGTCGGTACTGCAGACAGCGTGCGAGAAACCATTAACGAGGTACTAAAGGATCGGGATGTCGATATCGAATTCGACGTCGTCTCGAATCCCGAATTTCTGAAAGAAGGCGCGGCCGTAAAAGACTTCATGAAACCGGAGCGCGTTATTGTTGGCACCGACAGCGCAAAAGCGGCCGAACTTCTGAAGATTCTGTACGAACCGTTCACACGCAGTCACGAACGGATAATCATCATGGATGTTCGTTCCGCTGAGCTTACAAAGTACGCCGCGAACGCGATGCTCGCCACAAAGATCAGTTTCATGAACGAATTGGCCAACATCGCGGAACGCTTTGGTGCCGACATTGAAAAAGTCCGCATCGGGATCGGTTCCGATCGGCGTATCGGATATCACTTCATCTATCCCGGAGCGGGTTACGGCGGTTCCTGTTTTCCCAAGGACGTCAAGGCGCTCGTGCGTTCGTCACACGACGTTGGGTACACGGCCGAGTTGATTGCTGCAGTCGAGGCCGTCAATGAGCGACAGAAACAGACGCTTTTCAAAAAAATCAGATCACATTTTGACGACGCACTGTCTGGCAGGACGATCGCTGTCTGGGGCTTGGCGTTCAAACCGAATACCGATGACATGCGAGAAGCACCGAGTCGTGTTTTGATGGAGGCATTGTGGAAGGCGGGTGTCACCGTGCGTGCTTACGATCCGCAAGCCCGCAATGAAGCACGACGCATCTATGGTGAACGCGATGATCTGGTTCTGTGTGACTCAGCGATGTCCACGCTCGAAGGCGCAGATGCGCTGGCAATAGTGACCGAATGGCAGGAGTTCAGGAGTCCCGATTTCGATGCCATCAAGACCAGTCTTAGTGCGCCAGTCATCTTTGATGGCCGCAACCTGTACGATCCGGAGTTGCTGTCCGCCAGTGGTTTCACTTACTACGCAATCGGCCGCAGTGCGGCAGCGAGCTGATCACCCGGATATGTGAACACGGCAAGCAACTTGCGGCCGGGTTCCGTTACAATCTACCCGTCGCTCCATCAAACAGATCAGACAACAACGAAGGTGCGTCACACGCCGATGATCATCCCAGTCATCCTTTCCGGCGGTTCCGGTACCCGATTGTGGCCGCTTTCGAGAGAGCTCTATCCGAAGCAGCTGTTGTCGTTGGTCGGGGAGCAAACGCTGCTACAGGAAAGCATCGAACGTCTCGACGGCGTGGCTGGCCTCAGTGCGCCACTGGTGATCTGCAATGAAACGCATCGTTTCATGATCGCCGAACAGCTGCGTGCGCTGGACACGGAAGCGTCCGCAATCGTGCTGGAGCCCGCGGGACGCAATACAGCGCCGGCTGCGGCCGCAGCGGCGATGATAGCGATCGATCGTTTCGTTCCAGACGGTCGGCGCGCAGAAGACCCTTTGCTGCTGGTCCTGCCTGCGGACCATGTGATCAAAGATCACAAGGCCTTGCACGAGGCGATCAGAATCGCAGCTGCTGAGGCAACTTCTGGCAGTCTCGTAACGTTTGGCGTTGTGCCAACGCGCGCCGAAACCGGCTATGGCTATATTCATCGTGGCGAGGAACTCGACACGGGCGCATTCGGTGTCGCTGAGTTTGTCGAAAAACCTGATGCGGCGCGTGCCGAACAATTTGTGAAGTCGAAGGACTACTACTGGAACAGCGGCATGTTCCTGTTCGGCGCTTCGACCTACCTGAAGGAACTGAGAAAGAACAATCCCGAAATGGTCGAGGCCTGTCAGGCCGCAGTAGCCGGCGCCAGGGACGACCTCGATTTTCTGAGACTCGATCGCGATGCGTTCGAACGTTGTCCGGCCGATTCGATCGACTACGCGGTGATGGAGCACACCGACTCAGCGGTAGTTGTGCCGCTTGACGCCGGGTGGAGCGATGTCGGGTCGTTTGCCACGCTGCACGAAACAGGCGCCAAAGACGCATCGTCGAATGTATTCAAGGGCGACGTGCTTGCAGAAGACACCGAAGGTAGTTATGTGCATGCGACCCATCGCATGATTGCGACGGTTGGTCTCAGAGATCACGTTGTCATTGAAACGTCCGACGCGGTTCTGGTCGCACCGAAAAACAAAACACAGGACGTCAAGAAAATCGTCGAACGTCTGAAGAACGAAGGGCGGGAAGAAGCGAAACTGCATCGCCAGGTGTTTCGGCCATGGGGCAGCTACGACAGTGTCGATGCTGGCCAGCGTTTTCAGGTCAAGCGCCTGATCATAAAGCCGGGCGCCGTGTTGTCGTTACAGATGCACCACCACCGAGCCGAACACTGGGTCGTCGTACAGGGTACCGCCAAAGTGACTCGTGGTGACGACGTGTTCCTCCTGGGTGAAAACGAGTCGACCTATGTGCCAATGGGCACCAAACACCGCCTCGAGAATTCGGGTATGGTTGATGTGCACATCATCGAGGTGCAATGGGGTAGCTATCTGGGCGAGGACGACATCATACGCTTCGAGGATACCTACGGACGCAGCTCGGACGACTGATCGACTACTACGGAACGACTTTGGAAATCACCTGTTTCAAAGCATACGATGTCCGCGGCCGTATTCCGGACCAGCTCAACGAGGACATTGCCTGGCGTATCGGACGGGCCTATGCGCAGTTTCTCAATCCGAAGCGCGTCGCGATCGGTCGCGATATTCGGCTGACCAGTCCGGCGATTCAGGACGCCGTCACGAGGGGGCTGACCGACAGCGGTGTCGATGTATTTGACATCGGGGTTGGAGGCACTGAAGAAATCTATTTTGTGACGGCGGATCAGGGGTTCGACGGCGGTATCATGGTAACGGCCAGTCACAACCCGGCTGACTACAACGGACTGAAATTCGTACGCGAGGATTCCAGACCGATCAGTGGCGACACCGGTCTGGCCGACATCCGTGCGCTGGCCGAGGCGGGTGAGTTCCCCGAGCCGACACATACTGGATCGGTCCGGTCGATTAATGTTCGTGACGCCTACATTCAGCATTTGTTTTCCTACATCGATCGCGATGTCCTGAAACCACTCAAGATCGTCGTCAACCCGGGCAACGGTGGCGCCGGGTTGGTCGTGGATGCACTGGAACCGAATCTGCCGTTCGAACTGGTCAAAGTTCACTTCGAACCCGACGGCAACTTTCCAAACGGGATACCGAATCCGTTGTTGCCGGAGAATCGCGCGGCCACCACCGACGCGATCCTAGCATCGAGAGCGGCGCTTGGTATTGCCTGGGACGGAGACTTCGATCGTTGTTTCCTGTTCGACGAGCGGGGTGGATTCATCGAGGGCTACTACATCGTCGGTGTGCTTGCCGAGCAGTTTCTGATCGCACAGCCGGGTGCAAGCATCATCTACGACCCGCGTCTGACCTGGAACACGGTGGATATCGTCGAAAGCAACGGTGGCAAACCTGTCATCAGCAAAGCGGGGCACGCATTCATCAAGGAAACGATGCGCCGTGAGAACGCCGTCTATGGTGGCGAAATGAGCGCCCATCATTATTTTCGCGATTTCGCCTACTGTGACTCCGGCATGATTCCGTGGCTGTTGGTCGCCGAGTTGTTGTCGCGCACAGGTCAGCCATTGTCGCAACTGGTCGCGGAACGCATGCGACGGTTCCCTTCGAGCGGTGAGATCAACCGGCGCATCGAAGATCCGGCTGCGGTGCTCGCGGACCTGAAACAACGCTACCGGGATGAGGCCGTGAGCATCGACGAGCTGGACGGTTTGTCGATGGAGTTTACCGACTGGCGATTCAACCTGCGGCCCTCGAATACCGAGCCGGTCGTGCGTCTGAACGTTGAGTCCCGTGCCGATCCCGCGTTGATGCGTGCGAAAACCGAAGAACTGCTCGCCGCACTCGGTACCGACTAATCCCCGCAATTGTTGTCATAGACCCCGCTGCGCCGGCAGCTGACCGCTGTCGGGAATCTTGACACGGGCGGTTCATCTCTGGGCCAAGTCTCAAGAAAGTAATTAGTACTATCAGTTACTTATTGGTGTTTTGCTGTTGCTTGGTGCCGGTCTGATTGATTTTGGATTCGCTCGCAGACGCTGAGTCAAGGTCATAATGACCAATAAACAAAACCCCGCCATCGGCGGGGTTTTTTCATCGGGTGGTGGGCGCGGCTGGGTTCGAACCAGCGACCCCCGCCGTGTGAAGACGGTGCTCTCCCGCTGAGCTACGCGCCCGAAGGGGCGGAATTCTAGCGACTCGTTGTCCGGGCAGCAATCGGCCAGACGCGCTGGTAGAATGCGCGCCCTGTTCACCACAGAGGATCGCTTGTGACCGTTCGTACCCGCTTTGCACCAAGCCCGACCGGTTATTTGCACGTGGGCGGTGCACGCACCGCATTGTATTGCTGGTTGCACGCACGCAAGACCGGCGGCAAGTTCGTGCTGCGGATCGAAGACACCGATCGGGAGCGTTCGACGGAAGCATCGGTGAACGCGATTCTCGATAGCATGGCCTGGCTCGGGCTGGATGCTGACGAAGGGCCTTTTTATCAGTCCGAACGCTTCGATCGCTACCGCGAAGTCCTCGACCAGCTGCTCGCGGGGGGCAAGGCCTACCACTGTTATTGCACGAAAGAAGAACTCGAGCAGATGCGTGCGCGCCAGCTCGCGGCCAAACAAAAACCACGGTATAGCGGTGTGTGCCGCAACCGAACCGAGCCACGCGAAGGGGTTGATCCGGTCGTCCGTTTCAGGACACCCGATGATGGCAAGGTCGTTGTCGATGACCTCTTACGCGGTCGGGTCGTGTTCGAGAACTCCGAGCTCGATGACCTGGTGATTGCCAGATCCGACGGCACGCCGACCTACAACTTCTCGGTCGTCGTTGATGACATGGACATGGGCGTCACTCACGTACTGCGCGGCGACGACCATCTGAACAACACACCGCGGCAGATCAACATCTTCAAGGCGCTCGGCGCCGAGCCGCCGGTATTTGCCCATGTGCCGATGATTCTCGGTGCCGACGGATCGCGCTTATCGAAACGCCATGGTGCGGTCAGTGTGCTCGAGTATCGCGACGAGGGTTATCTGCCCGAAGCGCTGTTGAATTACCTGGTGCGGTTGGGCTGGTCCCACGGTGACCAGGAAATCTTTTCGATCGACGAAATGATCGAGTTGTTTGATATCGGCGACATCAACAAGTCGGCGTCAACGTTCAATCCGGACAAACTGGCCTGGTTGAATCAACACTACATCAAAAACGGTGATGCAAAACGCCTCGCCGAGATCCTGAAGTCGCAGTTGGAAGGAGGCGGAATCGAAACAGAGAACGGACCGGACCTCGAAGGCGTCGTAGAAGCGCAACGTGAACGCGCCAAAACCATGGCCGAGATGGCACAGGCGAGTCAGTTCTTTTACAGCGATTTCGATCGGTACGAAGAGAAGGCTGCGGCCAAGAATCTGAAGCCGGCGACCGCTGCCGGGCTCGAGGCGGTCCGCGACACACTGGGCGATCTGGAGTCCTGGGACGCCGCCGCGATCCACACCGGCATCGAGCGCGTGGCCGAATCGCTGGATCTCAAGTTTGGAAAAGTCGCCCAACCGGTGCGTGTGGCCGTTGCCGGTGGACCGATATCACCCCCGATTGACATCACGCTGGAGCTGCTGGGGCGCGACAAAACAGTCGAAAGACTCGATCGGGCGCTGGCCCATATCGCCGCTCAGGAAACCGCCTGAAGCCCTGCTACGCCTGTTTCCAAGCGTAGGAGGAGCGGCATTGAACCGCCCGAACCCCTCCAGTAGAATGCGCGCCTCGGTGCGTGGGGCTATAGCTCAGCTGGGAGAGCGCTTGCATGGCATGCAAGAGGTCGGCGGTTCGATCCCGCCTAGCTCCACCA
>JAZFZN010000243.1:0-8360 GCA_036475515.1 Gammaproteobacteria bacterium | reverse complement strand
GTCTGTGCCATCACCAATAATGCAAACTGACTTTAAGAATAGCTTCTAAGCGATTGATTATAAGTGGTATCAACTACTTAAACAATGCGGGGTGCACGACCTTCCCGGCCTCAACATTGATGCCCCGCACCAGTTCCTGTTCCTCGCGCCAGTCGTCGCGTGCCAGCCGCGCCACGTACGGAGCGATCGCCGCTGACAGGGCCTGTGACGCGGTACGCGGTACGGCCCCGGGCATGTTCGTGACGGTGAAGTGGATTGCCCCTTCCTCGACATAGGTCGGATCGTCATAGGTTGTCGGAACTGTGGTTTCAACACAACCACCCTGGTCTACCGAAATGTCCGCAATCACACCGCCCGGCTGCATTCTGGCGACCATCTCCCGGCTGACGACGTGCGGTGCCCGCTCGCCGGTGACCAGCACCGCGCCAACCACGATGTCCGCGTCGGCCACGGCATCGGAGACATCAGCCGTGTGCGGATACAGGCCGGTCACGTTGGGCCCCAGCGCGCGCGCAGCGACCAGTTTGTCGCGACTGACGTCGAACACCGTAACCTCGGCGCCGAGACCGGCCGCAACGATTGCCGAGTTGCTGCCCGCTACGCCACCACCGAGGATTACCACCTTGCCGCGTGTCGCAGCGGGAATACCACCCAACAGGATTCCCTTGCCACCCTGCGGCTGGTGGAGCAGATGCGTCGCGACCTGTATCGCCAGACGCCCTGCAATGTCGCTCATCGGGGCGAGCAGCGGCAGGCGACCGAGTTCGTCTGCAACGGTTTCGAATGCCACCGCCGTCAGACCGATCTCCTTCAGGCTCTCGGTCAGTTCCGGAATCGCAGCAAGGTGCAGATAACAGAACAACAGGTGTTCCTTGCGCAGGTGCTCGAGGTCGCCCGCGATCGGCTCCTTGACCTTGACGATCATCTCGGCCTTGTCAAAAACCTCTGCGGCGGAGTCCAGCACCTCGACACCGACCGCGCGGTAGCGTTCATCGGGATAGCCGCTGTTGTTCCCTGCCGACTTCTCAACGAATACCGGATGCCCGAAACGCACGAGTTCGGCACAGGCCGCCGGGATCAGTCCAACCCGGCCTTCGAGCGGCTTGATTTCCTTGGGGACCCCAATGCGCATCGCGACACCTCTTTGTCTTTTTGATCTTTTGCTACCGGCGAACGTTCTGTACCATTACGCGCCGCGACGCGTGGCGCCGTACGATCGATGGGGAATTATACATGAGCGTTTCCGGAGAATTGTTTCTTGGCCGCTAAGCACTGCCGTTTGCTGATCCTGGGTTCTGGTCCGGCTGGTTATACCGCCGCCGTCTATGGCGCGCGTGCCAATCTCGAGCCCGTTGTAATCACCGGTGTCGAACAGGGTGGACAACTGATGACCACGACCGATGTCGACAACTGGCCCGGTGACGTGAGCGGACTACAGGGGCCGGAACTGATGGAACGCATGAAGCAGCATGCGGAGCGTTTTAACACAGAAGTCGTGTTCGACCACATCAACGAAGCCGACCTCAGCAGCCAGCCCTTTCACTTGAAAGGTGACTCCGGCGAATACACCGGCGATGCACTGATCATCGCGACCGGTGCTACCGCAAAGTATCTTGGACTGCCCTCGGAAGAAGCTTACAAAGGTCGTGGCGTTTCGGCCTGTGCCACCTGTGACGGTTTCTTCTACAAGGATCGCCCGGTCGTCGTGGTCGGTGGTGGCAATACCGCGGTCGAAGAAGCGTTGTATCTGTCGAACATTGCCGCGCATGTCACTTTGATCCATCGCCGCGACAAACTGCGCGCAGACAAAATCCTGCAGGATCAGTTGTTCGAAAAATCCAACGGCAGCGGCAACGTCACAATCATGTGGGACCAGGTGCTCGATGAAGTGCTCGGCGACGATGCCGGTGTTACCGGTGCCCGAGTGCGTAGCACCAATGACGGCGGTGCGACTCAGGACCTCGATGTCCATGGCGTATTCATCGCGATCGGACACACGCCAAACACTCAACTCTTCGAGGAACAACTCGACATGCGTGGCGGTTATATCGTCGTGCAGTCCGGGATCGACGGCGATGCGACCGCCACGTCGGTTCCCGGTGTGTTTGCGGCCGGTGACGTCATGGATCACGTCTATCGCCAGGCCGTGACCTCGGCCGGCAGCGGTTGTATGGCGGCGCTCGACGCCGAGAAGTATCTCGACTCCGTCAACAAGGGCGTATGACGCGGCGGTCAACCCCACACGAGCCCGTCGGAAGCCAGGGCCTGATACACTCAGATCGCCTCGTTCTGTGCAGTCCCGTGCCGCCAGTGCAAGCTGCGATCGTCAACTCGATTAACGAAGTTCCGGCCGAACAGTGGGATCGGCTACACGGAGCTGCGCAACCATTTCTGAAACACGCCTTCCTCAAAGCTCTCGAGGACAGTGGCAGCGTCGGGGATGGCACCGGATGGAATCCTGCCTACCTGGCGGTCTACGGAAGCGACGGGATCCTGGCCGGTGCAATGCCCTTGTACATCAAGACCGACTCGTTTGGCGAATTCGTGTTCGACTCGGCTTGGGCGGATGCACACCACCGTGCCGGGCTCAGGTATTTCCCAAAACTCGTCGCCGCCGTGCCTTTCACACCAGTGACTGGACGCCGTTTGTTGTTGCATCCCTCCGTGGACCCAAAAACAATCAGCGCAGAGCTGATTGACGGGATGGCGACACTGGCCGACGAGATCGGGGCGTCCTCCGTTCACGTGCTGTTCGAGGAACAGGACGATCACGAAGCACTGGTCGATGCTGGGTACTCCCCGAGAAAGGACTGCCAGTTTCACTGGCACAACGAGGGATTCGGGGACTTCGATGAATTTCTCAGCGTGCTCACTTCCGCCAAACGCAAGAACATCCGGCGCGAACGGCGGCGTGTCCGCGAGAACGGAATTTCCGTACGCTTGCATGAAGGAGACACGCTCGAAGACATCAGCTGGGACGAAATCTACGGGCTGTACGCAAACACTTTCTACCGCTACGGACACAGGCCTTATTTGTCGCCACCGTTCTTTCCGATGGTGGCTACTGCACTGGCGGAACAGGTTGTTGTGGCAACCGCACACAAGGACGATCACCTGATCGCAATGGCGTTGTCCCTCCGTGACGACAGACGTTTGTATGGCCGGTACTGGGGTTGCGAGTCATTCGAGCACAGCCTGCATTTCGAACTGTGCTACTACCAGGGAATCGAGTACTGCATTCGCCACTCTCTGCAGATCTTCGAACCCGGAACACAGGGCGAACACAAAATCGCCCGTGGATTTTCGCCGGTCGAGACCTCGTCCGTACACCGCATCCGGCATCCCCGCTTTGCGACGGTAATCGACGATTACCTGGAACGCGAACGCGGTCTCGTTGACGCATATATCGATGCAGCACGCAGTCATCTTCCCTTCCGTGCCGAGCACCGATGCTGACCTGGATTTCGTCGGAGGATCCCGCTGACGCGTTTCCGGACGCTGCCGCAGCACTCGAGGCGCCAAACGGTTTGCTGGCGGCTGGCGGCGATCTTTCAACCCCTCGTCTGATTGCGGCGTACACACGCGGTATCTTTCCCTGGTACGAGGAGGGCCAGCCTGTCCTGTGGTGGTCTCCGGATCCACGCGCTGTGTTGTTTCCGGACGAACTGAAAATCTCGCGGTCTCTGCGTCGCACCTTGAAACGCGAGTCGTTTGTATTGTCGACGGACACTGCTTTTGAAGAAGTGGTCGCCGCTTGCGCTGAGCCACGAGCCCGAACCGTCGAAACCTGGATCACCCGTGAGATGTCTTCCGCGTACCAACAATTGCATGAGTGCGGTTTCGCTCACTCAGTCGAAGTGCGAAAGGACGACCACTTGATCGGCGGTCTTTATGGCGTCGCGATCGGTCTTGTTTTTTTTGGTGAGTCGATGTTTTCGCGGACAACCGATGCGTCCAAGGTGGCTCTGGTCGCTCTGGTACGCAAGTTGAAGCAACTGAAGTACGCACTGATCGACTGCCAGGTCGTCAGCGCCCATCTGCAATCACTCGGATGCCGAACCCTGGCCCGTGACACGTTTCTGAAACAGTTGGATGAGCACTGCAAGCCATCAGTTCGAGGCTGCTGGGATGACACTGACTGGCAGCCCTCTGATGTCGTTTCAATGGTTTGACGGTTGCAAGTCCCTGTGCGATAGTGCGCGCCCACGACAGTACGGCCATTACAAATATGCCGAAAGAAGACGCCATACAGATGCAGGGGAAGGTCGTCGAGACCCTGCCGAATACGACGTTCCGTGTCGAACTCGACAACGGCCACGTCGTCATGGCGCACATTTCGGGAAAAATGCGCAAGCACTACATCCGCATTCTGACCGGTGACGATGTCACCATCGAACTCACACCTTATGACTTGACGAAGGGACGGATCGTGTACCGGGGCCGGCGCGATCCACGCGATAACCCCTGAGAGCGTGAGCTTTTAGTCGACCGCTTCTTCAGGCGCTTTCTTCGGGCGCGTATCCAGCTTCAACGTATCGTTATCGACACTGATCGTGACGAGTCCGCCATCGGCCAGTTCTCCGAACAACAGTCGCTCGGCCAGCGGACGCTTGATGTTTTCCTGAATGACACGCGCCATCGGTCGTGCCCCCATCTTCGGATCGTAGCCGCGTTCCGCGATCCAGCGTCGCGTGGCATCGTCGAAATCCAGCGAAACGTCCTTTTCTTCGAGCTGTGTTTCCAATTCAATGAGCAACTTGTCGGCGATTCGTTCGATCGTAGCCGGATCGAGCGACCGGAACTGAACAATCGCATCCAGCCGGTTGCGGAACTCGGGCGAAAACACCCGGCGTATCGCTTCCATGCCGTCTGTTGAATGATCCTGCTCCGTGAAACCGATTGAACTGCGGTCCATCTCCTGCGCACCGGCATTGGTTGTCATGGCGATGATGACGTTACGGAAGTCTGCGTGGCGTCCGTTGTTGTCGGTCAATGTCCCGTGATCCATGACCTGCAACAACAAATTGAATACATCCGGATGTGCTTTCTCGATTTCATCGAGCAACAACACCGAGTGCGGATGCTTGTTGATCGCCTCAGTCAGCAGACCACCCTGATCGTAGCCAACATATCCAGGGGGCGCACCGATCAGGCGCGATACGGTATGCCGCTCCATGTATTCGGACATGTCGAAACGCACAAGTTCGATTCCGAGGACCATCGACAACTGCCGTGTAACCTCGGTCTTGCCGACGCCCGTCGGACCCGCGAACAGAAACGAACCGACCGGACGCGTGTCCTCGTTGAGACCCGATCGCGCCATCTTGATCGCAGCCGACAGTGATCCGATAGCTTCGTCCTGACCGAAGATCACCATCTTCAGATCGCGTTCGAGGGTCTTCAATGAGTCCCGATCCGATGACGAGATCTGCCTCGGCGGTATGCGTGCGATCTTTGCGACCATGTTTTCGATAGCGGTCACGGTCACCGTCTCCGGCCGCTCTTCTACCGGCTTCAGACGCAGATTGGCGCCGGCTTCGTCGATGACATCGATCGCCTTGTCCGGCAGGCACCGATCGTTGATGTATCGCGCTGACAAATCAGCCGCTGCGCGGATCGCTTCGTCTTCGTATACGATGCCGTGGTGTTCTTCGAAACGTAGTTTCAGTCCCATCAATATATCGATGGTCTCTTCGACTGAAGGTTCGGGTACGTCTACCTTCTGGAAGCGACGTGCGAGCGCATGATCCTTTTCAAAAATACCGCGGTATTCCTCGTAGGTCGTAGAACCAATGCAACGCAATTCCCCACCGGCGAGCACAGGTTTGATCAGATTGGATGCATCCATGACTCCACCCGACGCTGCACCGGCGCCGATGATGGTATGAATCTCGTCCACGAAAACGATTGCACCGGGCCGCTGCTTCAGCTCGGAAATCACGCCTTTGAGTCGTTTCTCGAAATCGCCCCGGTACTTCGTCCCGGCGATTAGCGTACCCATATCGAGCGCATAGATCGTCGAATCGGACAGTACCTCAGGTACTTGTCCCTCGACGATGCGTCGCGCAAGTCCCTCCGCGAGCGCGGTTTTACCGACGCCCGCGTCTCCGACATACAACGGGTTGTTCTTGCGACGACGGCACAGAATCTCGACGGTCCGCTCGATCTCGAGCTCGCGACCGATCAACGGATCAATACGCCCTTCTTCCGCCAGGCGATTCAGATTCGTCGTGTATTTCTCGAGCGGACTTGTACCGGCACCGCTTTCCCTCTCCGTGATCACCTCGCCCGGTGCTTCGGACGGGTCGCCGGAATCTTCCGATACCGCCGTGATGCCGTGCGAAATGTAGTTGACGATGTCGAGACGGGTGACGCTCTGTTTGTTCAACAGATAAGTCGAATGGGACTGCTTTTCGCCGAATACAGCCACAAGCACGTTGACCGCCGTGACCTCCTTTTTTCCGGAAGACTGGACGTGGAATACCGCGCGCTGCAGTACTCTTTGAAAACCGAGTGTCGGTTGCACCTCCTGTTCCATGCCTTCCGCCAGTCGTGGCGTTGTTTCGTCGATGAACACCGTCAGTTCATCGCGCAGCTGACTGACGTCGCCGCCACATGCGCGAATAATTTCGACAACTTCGGGGACGTTCAAGAGTGCGAGCAGGAGATGCTCGACCGTCATGAACTCATGACGTTTTTCGCGAGCGCTACGGAACGCTTCGTTCAGACAATATTCGAGCTCGTTGCTGAGCATGATTCATGCCTCTTCCATCGTGCACAAAAGCGGGTGCTGGTGTTCACAGGCGTACGCATTAACCTGGGCAACTTTGGTTTCACCAATCTCATGCGTATACACTCCGCAAATACCTTTGCCCCTTGTATGTACTTCGAGCATGATCCGTGTTGCTTTGTTCCGATCCATGTAAAAAAGCGTTTCCAGGATCTCGACGACAAACTCCATCGGCGTGTAGTCGTCGTTGAGCAATACCACCCGGTGCAGCGAGGGCCGCTTCAGCTCTGGCTTCGCTTCCTCGACCAGTAAACCGTGGTCGTTTTGCTGATTGATATCGCTCATCTTTCACGATACCTATTTAGACCGGAATCGGAGGGAATTTCTTTCTTCTGCGTCACACTTTTCGGCCTGTTAGTTCCGCTGTAACGTTGCACGCGTCACACTTTCAAAAAACCATCACTTAGTCAATACCTTGAAAACCCCACTCCAGTCCGTATCCGGCGGTTTCGAACGGTACTGCGCGATTCGATCTAAATATACCCGAAAAATCCGTCTGTCGGGGTACAGTTGTCGCAGGGTAAAAAAAGCTTGTTCGGCCGCGTCCCAGTCGGCTGAACGATAGCTCTGCAGCGCGTTCGCGCATTGTCTGAGCATCGCTCGCTGCGACGGTTCGAGCTCGTCCATTGGCCCGATCGGTTCGAACACCGCAACAGGCTGTTCCCGTCCCTTGACCCGGACGCGATCGAGTTCCAGGAACCCATAGTCGGAGATCGCACCGCGCGTCGTGTCGGCGACGGCGATGCTCACATCGTATTGTTTTGTAAGTCCTTCGAGACGCGCACCCAGATTGACAGCGTCGCCAATCACTGTATAGGCAACACGGAATTCTGATCCCATATTACCGACGCGCATCTCACCGCTACTCACGCCGATCCCGATCTGAATCTCCGGCCATCCTTGCGCCTTGAAATGGGGTCCGAGTTCCCGCATCGCAGCAACGATTTGCATCGCTGCTTCTACCGCATGCCGGGCGTGTTCTGCATCGCGCAACGGCGCACCCCAAAACGCCATGATGCCGTCGCCGAGATACTTGTCGATCGTGCCGCGGTGACTGTGAACGACACGTGTCATCGGTGTCAGGATCTCGTTCAACAGACGACTCAGCTCTTTCGGTTCGAGTGTTTCGGCGATGCCCGTGAAGTTCCGGACGTCGCCAAACAATACCGTCATCTCCCTACTTTCGGTTTCCATCGTGATGCGACCGGGATTGCGGTCCATCTCCCCGACGAGTTCCGGCGGCACATAGTGGCCGAACAAGGTTGACAGATGACGTTTCCCGCGCGTTTCGATCGCGTAGCCATAAAGCAGATGGAACAGGTACAAGAGCAACAGGAACAGCAAAAGCGGCGCGAGTGGCACCACAAGATTTGCCTGTTGCCAGACCAGATGGTTTGCAAGGATCAGGACCACCGCAATGCCTACCGTCACCAGTGCACCGCTTCCGGCCTGCAGACGCGGGAGCAACCAGGTCACGAAGAAAGCGATCAGGACCAGGATGGTCGTAACGATCCCGTCGGCGTATTGGGGGTGATGTTTGATGCGTTGTTCGAGTATTCCTGAAACGATG
>JAZFZN010000242.1:0-5507 GCA_036475515.1 Gammaproteobacteria bacterium | reverse complement strand
ACTGGCCGTGCCGCAAGCCGATCGCCTGCTGTTCGTTGCCGAAGCGTTCCGTGGCGGCCTGTCTCGTGACGAGATCTACGAGTTGTCACGCATCGATCCCTGGTTTCTGGCGCAGATCGAAGACCTGGTCGCTGAAGAAGTGCGGACTTGCGAACAGGGTATCGCGGCGCTGAACGCCGACAGGCTACGTGCGCTGAAGAGAAAGGGTTTTTCCGATTCGCGTATCGGGGCGTTGCTCGGTGTCGCCGAACGCGAAATCGCCGCATTGCGTCGTCGCCACGACGTGCAGCCGGTCTTCAAACGCGTCGATACCTGCGCGGCCGAGTTCTCGACCACCACCGCGTACATGTATTCGACCTATGAAGAAGAGTGCGAAGCCGAACCGACACAACGCGACAAGATCATCATCCTCGGTGGTGGTCCGAACCGGATCGGACAAGGCATCGAGTTCGACTACTGCTGCGTGCATGCTGCACTGGCGCTGCGCGCAGACGGTTTCGAAACGATCATGATCAACTGCAATCCGGAGACGGTGTCGACCGACTACGACACGTCGGACCGGTTGTATTTCGAACCGCTGACGTTCGAAGACGTCATGGCCGTGATCGATGTCGAGAATCCCAAAGGTGTCATTGTTCAATACGGCGGACAAACCCCACTGAAGCTCGCGCGTGCACTGGCGGAAGCCGGCGCACCGATCATCGGTACGACACCGGAATCGATCGATCGGGCGGAAGACCGCGCCGAGTTCCAGAAGGTCGTGGACAAACTCGGTCTGAAACAACCACCAAACCGCACCGCGATGAACGCCACGGATGCGATACGTCTCGCGGAGGAGGTTGGCTATCCTCTGGTCGTACGACCGTCGTATGTGCTGGGTGGACGTGGCATGGAAGTCGTGTTGTCCCGGGAAGATCTGAAGAACTACATCGGCGAAGCGGTTGACGTGTCGAACGCATCACCGGTGTTGCTCGATCAGTTCCTCGACAAAGCGGTCGAGGTTGACGTAGACGCCATATCCGATGGTCACGAAGTGTTGATCGCCGGGATCATGGAACACATCGAGGAGGCCGGCGTGCATTCCGGTGATTCGGGTTGTTCGATACCGCCACATTCCCTGCCGGAGGACATCCAGGATCAGCTGCGCGAGCAGGTCAAGACCATCGCAAAGGAACTCGACGTTGTTGGTCTGATGAACACACAGTTCGCGATCCAGAACGGCGAGATTTATATCCTCGAAGTGAACTCGCGCGCCTCACGCACGGTTCCCTATGTGTCCAAGGCGATTGCATTGCCGCTCGCGCAAATCGCGGTGCGTTGCATGACGGGCCGGACGCTTGCCATGCAGGGGATTACCGCAGTCCAGCAGCCGGAATATTTCTCGGTCAAGGAATCGGTATTTCCGTTCCTGAAGTTCCCCGGTGCCGATCCGATTCTGGGTCCGGAGATGAAGTCGACTGGTGAAGTCATGGGCATTGGTCGCACATTCGGTGAAGCCTACGCAAAAGCGCAGTGGGCATCCGGTGTCGATCTGCCCGAAGGTGGTGTGGCGTTCCTGAGTGTAAAAGATACGGACAAATCAGACGCGGTAGACCTTGCGCGTCTGCTGGTCGAGCGGGGTTTCGAGATCATCGCAACCCGCGGAACGTCGGCCGCCATCGAAGCGGCCGGAATTTCGGTCCATCCGATCAACAAGGTCCGCGAGGGACGACCGCATATCGTTGACGCGATCAAGAACGGCGATGTGGATTTGATCGTCAACACAACCCAGGATAAACAGGCGATCAAGGAATCACAGTCGATTCGGCGCGAGGCAGTGCACCAGAAAGTGACTTACTACACGACGATTGCGGCGGCGAAGGCAACCTGTATCGCGATGGACCACTTGCATGTATTCGACGTGAACCAGTTGCAGGAATTGCACGAGGAGACTACCGCGTGACAAAAGTTCCGATCACGGTTAGTGGCGTCGAAAAACTCCGCGAAGAGCTGCAGCATCTCAAACGCGTCGAACGTCCCCGGGTCATCGTGGCGATCGCGGAAGCGCGTTGCCATGGCGACTTGCGCGAAAACGCCGAGTATCACGCGGCCAGAGAGCAGCAGGGATTCATCGAAGGTCGTATCAAGGAAATCGAAGGTAAGCTGTCGAACGCCGAGATCATCGATATCACGAGTCTGCCACCCACCGGACGTGTCGTGTTCGGTACAACGGTGAATTTGTACGACGAACAGACCGACAGCCAAGTCAGCTACCAGCTCGTCGGCGAAGACGAAGCCGACATCAAGGCAGGCCGGATTTCGATCGCGTCCCCGATTGCACGCGCTCTGATTGGTCGCGAAGTCGGCGATGTTGTCGAAGTAATGGTTCCTGACGGGTCGCGCAGCTACGAGATCGTCGAAGTCCGCTACGTCTGAAAACACGATGTCAATGCCTCAGATCAAAGCCGGTATCTCTGTAACGCGCCGCTCCGGCGAACGTGTGATCGAAACCATCTGGGTCGGTGCGTTGTGGACCGTCGGTTACCTCGTCGTGCCAGCCCTGTTCACTCTTCTCGAGAATCCCGCTCTGGCTGGCCGCACCGCGGCGGAGCTGTTTTCCACCGTCAACATGCTTGGACTCGCCTGTGGCTTGCTGTTGCTGTTGTTGTCGTTTGCCAACCGCAACGGCCAGCGGTGGTGGTTGCGTGGCACGGTGATCGGACTGATGCTCGCAGGACATGTCGCGATCGAGTTCTGGTTGATTCCAGCCATCGAAGCGGCGCAGGGTACGGGCGACTTCGGCAACCTGCACAACCTGGCGACGACGATGTATCTGATCGTCAGTGGCCTGGGGTTGTTGCTGATCGCGTTGCCCGTTGACGCGAACGGGTCGCAGGTTCGTACCGCTAAACCGCAGTCATAGCTGGATTCGCGGTTTTTCGGGATTCAGTCGGTACAACAAAACGGTGTTTCCGATGCGTTGCACGAGTTCTGCTTCACAACGTGCCGCGAGTTCTGACATCAACTGGTTACGCGCGGCGCGATCACCGAGCCGCACACGAATCTTGATCAGTTCATGATGGAGCAATGCAGTGTCGGTCTCTTTCGCGATGGCTTCTGTCAGTCCGGACTGGCCGACCATTACGACCGGCTTCAGTTCGTGACCCATACTGCGCAGGGCTTTTCGTTGTGTCGAAGAGAGTTGCATGCCGGTATTGTAGCCGGAGTGCAACACGTTTAGATCGATGGGCAAGGGCAAATCGTCGCAACGCTGGCTGGAACGCCAGGCAAAAGATCCCTATGTACGCAAAGCCGGGGTCGAAGGCGCGCGTTCGCGTGCGACTTACAAGCTTGCCGAGATCGACGGGCGCGACCGCCTGATCCGGCCGGGAATGACCATTGTCGACCTGGGGGCCGCACCCGGTGGATGGTCGGAATACGCCTCCAGTCGTTTGCAGGGGAACGGGCGGGTGATCGCACTGGACCGGCTGGAAATGGACACATTGCCGGGGGTCGAATTCGTGCACGGTGATTTCGAGGACGAAACGGTGCTCGGAACACTGAAAGAACGGCTCGGCGGGGCCCGTGTCGACCTTGTTTTGTCCGATATGGCCCCCAATATCACAGGTATCCGCCAGGTCGATCAGGCGCGTTCGATGGCGCAGTGCGAAGACGTTTTGGCCTTCGCCGAGGAGGTGTTGGCCGGGAAAGGGTCGTTTCTGGTCAAAGTGTTTCAGGGCGAAGGATCGGACGCGTTTCGCGACATGCTCAGGGAGCGTTTCGAAAGTGTGTATGTGCGCAAACCAAAGGCTTCACGCCCACGCAGTCGAGAAGTCTATTTCCTGGCGAGAAACTATTGTTTGTAGTAGTGTCTAATCGAACTAGACGCGTTCTATTACGGGGCATAGGTTTTTGAACGATCTCGCAAAAAACGTCATTCTTTGGATCGTCGTGGCCGTCGTGCTGATGACTGTGTTCAACAGTTTTGGCACGCAAAACCGCACTGTAACAGAGGAGATTCCTTACTCGCAGTTCCTGACCGACGTTCGTAACGGAACGGTCGAAGAAGTCGTGTTCGAAGAAGAAACGCGTCTGGACGGAACACGCAGGGACGGGCACCGCTTTGTAACTTACAGCCCGGAATCCGACAACAAAGCGTTGATCCAAGAACTCATCGATCACGACGTGAAGTTCGAGCGCGCGCCGCCACACGGACAGAATTTCCTGTTGCAGTTGTTCATTTCGTCATTCCCGATCCTTTTGCTGATCGGCGTTTGGATCTATTTCATGCGCCAGATGCAGGGCGGTGGAGCCGGCGCCGGTGCGATGTCCTTCGGCAAGAGCAAAGCGCGGCTACTGGGCGAAGACCAGGTCAACGTCACGTTTTCGGATGTTGCAGGTATCGAGGAAGCAAAGGAAGAAGTCGCCGAAATCGTCGAGTTTTTGAAAGACCCGGGCAAATTCCAGCGCCTGGGTGGCAAGATTCCACGTGGTGTTTTGATGGTTGGTTTACCGGGGACGGGCAAGACCTTGCTCGCACGCGCAATCGCCGGCGAGGCAAAAGTACCGTTCTATACGATTTCCGGTTCTGACTTCGTCGAGATGTTCGTCGGTGTCGGTGCGTCGCGTGTGCGAGACATGTTCGACCAGGCGAAGAAACATGCACCGTGCATTATCTTCATCGACGAAATCGATGCCGTCGGTCGGCACCGTGGTGCCGGACTCGGCGGTGGCCACGACGAACGTGAGCAGACGCTGAACCAGTTGTTGGTCGAAATGGACGGGTTCGAAGGCAACGAGGGCGTCATCGTCATTGCTGCGACCAACCGCCCCGACGTCCTCGATCCGGCGTTGTTGCGTCCCGGACGCTTCGACCGCCAGGTTGTCGTGCCATTGCCCGATATCCGTGGCCGTGAACAGATCCTGAAAGTGCACATGCGTAAGGTTCCGATCGGTGAAGACGTAAAGCCGTCTGTTCTCGCTCGTGGAACACCCGGATTCTCCGGAGCAGACCTCGCCAACCTCGTCAACGAAGCCGCTCTGTTCGCAGCGCGGGCAGACCGACGCGTGGTCAGCATGGAAGAATTCGAAAAGGCCAAGGACAAGATCATGATGGGCACCGAACGGCGTTCCATGGTCATGAGCGAGGCCGAAAAGAAACTGACCGCCTATCACGAAGCCGGACACGCCGTGGTCGGTTTGAGTGTGCCCGAGCACGACCCGGTTTATAAGGTCAGCATCATGCCGCGTGGGCGGGCGCTCGGTGTGACATTGTTTCTTCCGGAAGAGGATCGCTACAGTCACAGCAAACGTCGCCTCGAGAGCCAGATCGCGAGTCTGTTTGGCGGGCGTATTGCCGAGGAGTTGATCTTTGGTTCCGATAGCGTTACGACCGGCGCGGCGAACGATATCGAACGTGCTACCGAGATCGCTCGTAACATGGTCACGAAATGGGGTCTGTCGGACCGTCTTGGACCGCTCACCTATACCGAAGAAGACGGCGAAGTGTTCCTCGGCCGATCATTCAC
>JAZFZN010000241.1:0-3686 GCA_036475515.1 Gammaproteobacteria bacterium | reverse complement strand
ACCGGTTGCCCTCGACGGCGTGCGTCTTTCCGAAGACTCCGAGCGGACACGCGTGGTCCTCGATCTGTCCGGCTCGGTTCGCCACCGACTGTTTCAGCTGAGTGTGCCGACCCGCGTGGTCGTTGATCTGGAAGGCACCACCCTGGCCGATGGCGCACCGGAAAGCTGGTCCGGTCTCGGTGCAATCGACCGGGTGCGGACCGGCGCGCGTTCCGACGGCGTACTGCGTGTCGTACTCGACGTCGCAGCGCCGGTTCAGACCAGCAGTTTTCTGTTGCAACCCGGTGGCAGCACCGGTCACCGTCTGGTCATTGATCTGCGTCGTTCGAGTGATTCGGTAGCGGTGGTCAAAACGGTTACCAAACTCGCGGACGGACAGCGCGACGTCGTGATCGCGATCGACGCCGGACACGGCGGCAAAGATGCTGGTGCACGCGGGCGCCGCGCCCTCGAAAAAAACATCACGCTCGAGATCGCGCGCCGTCTGAAACGTCAGATTGACGCGGAGCCGGGGATGCGTGCCGTCCTGACACGCGACCGTGATGAATTCGTCGATTTGCGCCAACGCATCAACCTGGCGCGCATACACGAAGCCGATCTGTTCGTGTCAATCCACGCGGACGCGTTCCGCAATACCCGTGCACGCGGTTCCTCGGTGTACGTGTTGTCGCAACGTGGCGCCAGCAGCGAAGCCGCACGTTGGCTCGCCGAACGGGAAAACGCCGCTTTGCTCGGTGGCGTCAGCCTCGACGACAAGGACGAGGAACTCGCTTCCGTGTTGCTGGATCTGTCGCAGAACGCGACCATGAGTGCATCGCTTGAAGCAGCCGATGCGGTGTTGGCCGAAATCGGTTCGGTGAACCGCCTGCACTCGCGCAAAGTCAACCAGGCCGGTTTCCTGGTTTTGAAGTCACCGGACATCCCGTCGGTGCTCATTGAAACGGCTTTCATTTCGAACCCGTCTGAAGCATCGAAACTGACCGACCCGAATCACCAGGAAAAACTCGCTGGTGCAATCCTGTCCGGGGTGCGTAGCTATTTCAGCGAGTACGCACCGCCGGGGACCATGCTCGCCGCTCTGAACCGGGCACGTGCCCGCAACGAACTCGTCGAACACGTCATTACGTCTGGTGAAACCTTGTCTGAAATCGCGGAACGCTACGACGTGAGTCTGCGCAGCCTGCGCAGCGCAAACCGTCTCGCGAGCGACCGAATCCGGATTGGCCAGGTTTTGCGCATCCCCCTCGCCACCGGTACCTGACACCCTCTGTCCGCTCGCTGCGCCCTGGCGCGCGCTGGTCTGCGGCCGTTGGTCCTTCGGACTCTGACGCCACATCAGACATGCAACGATTCGGAGCGGCAACAAGAAGGCCGCAGCGCACCACGGCAGCAAGTGACCGTTGTTACTGTGTAGTACAGGGTGGCTCCTGAGCCCGTAGGACCAACGGCCACAGACCTCAAGTACACCAGAAACGAAGAGTTCGCGGTAACCGTCAGGGGGGTGTGTGGTGGATCTCATCGAGCGTCCTGTGCGAGGAGCGTGCCAGGGATGGCTCTTGAGCGACGAGCACGGATTCGAGCGAGCCATGGACGGCGAGCGAGATTGAGCGAGAGGAGATACCACCACATACCCTGAGCAGAGCAGGCCCCGAGAACAAGCCGGTACTGCTTGCGTCAGGTCGGTACAATTGCCGGATGATTCGTCAACTCCCGTCTCAACTGATCAACCAGATTGCGGCAGGCGAGGTCGTGGAGCGACCCGCATCGGTCATCAAAGAACTGATCGAGAACAGTCTCGACGCCGCGGCGCAGTCCATTCGGATCGAAATCGAACAGGGTGGGGCCGGGCGCATGTTGGTCCGCGATGACGGTTCAGGCATTCCGAAAGACGACCTCCTGCTCGCATTGGCACGTCACGCGACCAGCAAAATCGAAACCCTGCAAGACCTGCGCCGCGTCGTGTCGCTCGGATTTCGTGGCGAAGCACTGCCAAGCATCGCATCGGTCGCGCGTTTGTCACTGGCATCCCGGACCCCCGGCGAATCGACCGGTTGGCGCGTATCTTGTGAGAACGGCGAATCATCCGGACCGACGCCGGTCGCAAATCCGGTCGGGACAACCGTCGAGGTAACGGATCTGTTTTTCAACGTGCCGGCACGACGGCGTTTCCTGCGTGCCGGGAAAACCGAGTTTGGCCACATCGACAAGATCGTGCGGCGCATGGCCTTGTCGCGTTTCGACGTTGGCTTCGAACTCACACACAATGGCCGTTCGGTTTTTGCGCTACCGATCGCGCCGGACCGCGAAGCATCCGAGCACCGCGTCGCCGAACTGGTCGGATCGGCATTCGTCGACAACGCGTTGTACATCGAACACGAAGCCGCGGGACTGCGTCTGTCGGGCTGGCTCGGTTTGCCGACCTTCTCGCGCAGTCAGGCCGATCTGCAGTACTTCTATCTGAACGGCAGAATCGTGCGCGACAAAATTGTGAATCACGCGATCCGTCACGCCTATCGCGATGTCATGTTCCACGGGCGCCATCCCGCTTGTGTGCTGTATCTCGACATGGATCCGGAAGCCGTCGACGTCAATGCACACCCGGCGAAATACGAAGTGCGTTTTCGGGAACAACGTCTGGTACACGACTTCGTCGCACGTACTCTGGAAAGAGTGCTCGCCGAAACGCAACCGGGCGGTGTCACTGGCGATCGGCACGGCGGACCGGCGCGCGTATTCTCAGGCTCGGCGCGGTCGATGCAAAACTACGCGATGCCGCTGACAGTATGCGACGGCGGCGACGCGTATGCCGCGCTGGCCGAAGTGCGAGCAGAGACCGACACGGAACAGGCCACCGACATTCCGCCGCTCGGCTATGCGCTCGCGCAGCTGCACGGCGTCTACATCCTCGCCGAAACGGCCGAAGGACTCGTGCTCGTCGACATGCACGCCGCCCACGAACGGGTCATCTACGAGGGTCTCAAAAACGCGTTCACCGAAGGACCGGTGAAGACTCAACCACTGCTGGTACCGGTCAGCCTCCAGGTGACGACCGCCGAAGCCGATCTGATCGAACAACACGCCGATGAACTCGCAACGAGTGGCCTCGTCGTGCAACGTACCGCGGCGCATCGTGTGACGCTACGTGAAGTTCCGGCAATGATCTCGGGTGTCGACGCCGAACAGTTGTTGCGTGATGTGATTACCGATCTCGGCACACACGGTCGCGCAGACCGTGTCGAAGAACACGCCAACACGATGCTGGCAACCATGGCCTGTCACGGCTCGGCGCGTGCACATCGCCGCCTGACCATTCCTGAAATGAACTCCTTGTTGCGTGCAATGGAGAAGACAGCACGCGCCGACCAGTGCAATCACGGCAGACCGACCTGGTTGCGTCTGACGATGGACGACCTCGACCGCTTGTTTTTGCGTGGCCGATGAACGACGGTCCAGAAGATGTCGAAAAGAAATTTGCGGATGGGGGGCCCGCACGATAAGCCGCTTGCCGTCTGCTTGATGGGGCCTACCGCGGCCGGCAAGACAGGTGTCGCGATAGATCTTGCCGAACGCGGACCCTTCGAAGTCATCAGTGTCGATTCGGCGATGGTCTACCGTGGCATGGACATCGGTACCGCAAAGCCCGAGCCGGACGTGCTTGCAGCCGTACCCCACCGGCTCATCGACAT
>JAZFZN010000240.1:0-9660 GCA_036475515.1 Gammaproteobacteria bacterium | reverse complement strand
ATGTCGCGTATGAAGCCCATGTCGAGCATTCGATCCGCTTCGTCCAGCACGAGAATCTCGATGCCGGACAGGTCGATGGTCTTCTGTCGAACGTGATCGAGCAGGCGACCGGGCGTGGCGACCACGATGTCGACACCCTTCCGCAGTTTCGAAATCTGCGAATTGATGTTGACGCCGCCAAAGATCACAGCCGACCTGAACGGCAGGTGGCGGCCGTAGTCGCGCACGCTCTCGCCGACCTGCGCGGCGAGTTCACGCGTCGGCGTGAGAATCAGGGCCCGCACGCGTCGCCCGCCGGAAGGTGAACTCTGTAGTCGCTGCAACAGCGGCAAAGTGAAGCCAGCCGTCTTGCCGGTGCCGGTCTGGGCGCCGGCCAGGATATCCCGGCCTTCAAGGACGTGTGGAATTGCCTGCTGCTGGATCGGGGTTGCCTGACGATATCCCTTTTCATCGATCGCACGCAGCAATTCGGCCGACAGGCCGAGTTGATCAAATAACATTTTGTTGAGTACTCCAAGATCGCCCGACCCGATTGCAGGGCATCTGCCGTGCATCGTTCGGCCCAGGCTGGAAAGTCTGAATGGCTCCAGCAGCCGCGGAATTGCGGGGCCGGAGTAAAAGGCGCAGACCGAAGTGCGCCAGGAAGCGGCGGACTATAACAGACGTCTGCGTAAATGGAAGGATGTATTACTCTTACGTTTCCGAGATAAGAGCCACCATCGCAACCCTACGGATCCGACACCATTCCTCTACCGGGAGACTATTGGTGTCGGTCAGATCGTCTGGGTAGACTACTGGAAACCACAGATTGGCGGGTGTTGTTCAATGGTAGAACCTCAGCTTCCCAAGCTGATGATGTGGGTTCGATTCCCATCACCCGCTCCATAATAGATAGATAAATCAAATAGTTATAAAAGTCCTGCGACAATCCGGCAGCCGAGTCGCGGGCGCTCAGGTGAAGGTCGCGCAAGCACCACGAGGCTGTCGATCGGGCCGGTGCGGACGTGCTATATTGCCGCCTCTGGACATGGCGCAGGCCCGCCCGGTTGTGGTGCCACGGAGGATAAGAAGTGAGTATCAAAAAAACTCTGGTCCATCTCATTTTCCTGGTCGGATTTCTGTTCGGGGGCGCGGCGTCGGCTCAGACGCAGGTCGTCATTTTCGGTGACAGCCTTTCCGACAATGGGAACCTGTTTGCGGACACGGGGTTTCCGCCATTTCCGTACGGTCTCGGGCAGTTTCCGGGGCGGTTTTCCGACGGTCAGGTGTGGGTGGAGTACTACGCCGCTGATCTCGGGGTGCCGCTCGTCGACAGCGCCTGGGGCGGTTCACTGACCGGTCCGAGTGTCCACACCGGTCTGAGGAACACCAACCAGCTCCAGTTTCCGACCTGTGCCTGCCCTGACGTGCTGTTGCAGGTGTTGACCTACGTCGGTGCTGTCCAGATGGGGTTCATCGCGCCGGACCCGGGCGCCGTGTATGTCATTTTTGCCGGCGCGAATGACTTCTTCGACCTGCTCGGATTCAGCCAGAACATGCCGACCCAGGCGCAATCGCTGGCGACCATTAATGCCGCGATTACTAACATGACTGCTTCTGACGCAGCACCGCCACCGACTGCTCCAGCTGGTGCCGTCGCTTTGCTCAGTGCGATCGGAGCGGTCAACGTCGTAATCGTCAATCTCCCCGATCTGGGATTGACGCCGTCCGCTGTCGCCGGTGGACCGGCAACCCAGGCCGCGTTGACCCAGCTGACGGACACCTACAACAGCTTTCTTGCCAGTGCGCTCAACAGCCTGGATGCTGCGCTGCCGAACGTGAACATCATTCAGCTCGACGTCGCACAATTCTTGCGCGACGCCGTGGCGAATCCCGCAGCCTTCGGCTTCACGAATGTTACGCAGCCGTGTTTCGACGGCCTGGCGGTCTGTATGAATCCGGCAGAGTTTTTGTTTTGGGATGGTGTGCATCCGACCACGGTGGCCCACCGGCTGTTGGCCACGGAGTTCGGGACAATCATCGACGCTTCGATTCCCCCGCCTTTGCCACCGATCATCCCGGTCACCGTCGTGGATGGTGGCGGCGGGGCGACGGCATTGTGGTTGCTGTTGCTGTTGCCGTTTTTCGTCGTGCGACGCAGATGGTAACGACACCGGTCGTTGCATTTCGAGAAGGGGCATCCGACAGGATGCCTCTTTTTTTAGGCGGTTGTTCAGTGTCGAACCCGGGCGTTACACTGAACGGTCCGTAGACGCGTAGCTCAGTGGCAGAGCGCTGTCGTTACACGACGGAGGTCGGAGGTTCGATTCCTGCCCGCGTCTACCAGTCACGAACATAAAGACGGACGATCGTCTCACAGGTTCAGTACATGTCGAAGATTCTCAAGTACCTCGGTATCGGCATCGGTGTCTTGCTGCTGCTGTTCATCGTCGTCGCCGTCATTTTCACGCTGACGTTTGACCCGAACGAGTACCGCGATGAAATTTCGGCTCAGATCGAACAAAGAACCGGCCGCAAAGCGACCATCGAAGGCGACCTGGGCGTTTCGATTTTTCCGTGGCTGGGTTTCGATGTCGGCAGAACGTACATTGCAAACGCAGAGGGTTTTGGTGACGAGCCGTTTGCGGCGTTCGAGAGCGCGTCGGCGCGCGTGCGTTTGCTGCCTTTGCTCAGTCGCCGAGTCGAGACCGGTACGGTCAGTCTCGAAGGTCTTGCCCTGAACCTCGAGACCGACACACGAGGGCGGAACAACTGGGACGACCTGGGCACTGAGCCGGGTGATGGATCCGATGAACCGGCAACGGTCGCCGATGCACAGCAAGGTAAAGGCCTCGGGTCGCTGGCGATCCGATCGATCGAAGTCACCGATGCTTCGATCTCCTATCAAAACGCCCAGACGAACAGCAGCTACCAGGTTCGCGACTGGAACCTGAACACCGGACGCATCACACCAGGAGAACCGTTTTCCGTCGAAACCGATCTGACCTTCAGTTCGAGCGATGGGCTCAATGGCGAAATCGGGGTCGATGGTGAGCTCGACATCGACCTGGAGAACGAACGCTACGCGTTGAACAGTCCGAAACTGGCGCTTACGACCACCAATGCGGACGGGGTGTCGAATTCTGTCGACATCGGCGGTACGTCCATCGTGCTCGACAAAGGACAACTGACAATCGACGCGCCGGAACTGAAACTTGCACTACCGGTCGGTGACGAGTCCGTCGATGCAACGATAGCCGCCAGACGTCTCACCGGGAACCTCGAGAACCAGACACTCTCTCTCGAAGAAGCCACGATTGACGCACTCGGTGTCACGGCGACCGCAGAGATACGTGGCAGGAATGTTTTCGAAGAACCTCAATTGTCCGGTTCCGTCGCCATCCAGCCTTTTTCCTTGCGTGACGTACTGACGCGTCTCGGCAGTGCGCCGGACACGACGGATCCGGAGGTGCTGAAGCACTTGGCGATCAGCGGAAAGTTCGGACTCGGCACCGAGGCCATCGAATTCACCGACGCGGTGTTTGTGCTCGACCAAACGACGGCCCGCGGGAGACTCTCGGTCGATCAGTTCGAAAAACCACGCATTCGTTTCGGTCTGAACCTCGACCAGATCGATCTCGATCGCTATTTGCCGCCACCCGCCGAGGGTGTGTCCACGGATGCTGCCGCACCGACTTCCGGCACCGGCGACACGAATCCATTCGAGGCGTTGCGCGGCATGGACCTGGACGGAGAAGTTGCGGCCGAGATATTGACCCTGGCCGGCATTCGTTCGCAGCAGGCGAAAGCAAGGTTGCGCATCAAGAATGGTCGCCTGCGTTTGCGACCGGCCACGGCTCAGATTTTTGGTGGCAGCTACAGCGGTGACATTCAGCTCGACGCCAGCGGTCAGACTGTGAAGTTGTCGATCGACGAACACGTACGGAATCTGGACTTCAGCCGTTTGGCGAGGGAGTTGTTGCAGGCGCCGAATGCGGATCAGTTGACCGGTCGCATCACGGCAGACGTCAAACTGACCGGCACCGGCAACGAGATCGGTGCAATCCAAAGGACACTGTCGGGGACGGCCGGTTTTAAGATGGAAGACGGCGCATACGAGGGCACGGATCTGTGGTATGACATCCAGCAGAGTTTGTCACGAGTCAATCTCGCTGCCGCACCGACGGGACCCAACGCCGGGCGTACCGAGTTTGAGGAGGTTCATGGTTCCGCCGTTATCCGAAACGGGGTCATGTACAACGACGACCTCGTGATGATGTTGCCGTTCATGCAGATGACCGGTGCCGGTACGGTCGACATACCAAACGGAACCATCGACTATCTGCTCGACGCGACGATCGAAAAAAGCACGGAAATCGACCCTCGGCTGAACGAGCTGGCCGGACACCCAATTCCGGTTCGGATATCCGGACCGCTGACGGACCCGTCCATCGGGCCGGACGTCGACACGTTCGCAAAGCGCCGGATCGAGCAGGAGATTGACAAAGAAAAAGAAAAACTCAAGGACAAACTCGAAAAGAAGCTCGAAGATAAGTTGAAAGATCTGCTCGGTGGCTGATCGCGCGGGTCTGTTGAGTGCGGTCGTCGCTGCATCCGTGCTTCCGGTCCATGCCTCCGAGGTACATTCCCTCGACGTGACGCGCAGCGATGACCGCTTTGTATTGGTCGCGGACGCGTCGTTGAACGCCCGTCCGGAACCTGTTTTCCAGGTATTGACCGACTACGACGGACTCGTCCGACTGTCGAGCAAGACCATTGAAAGCCGCCGGATCGATCGCACCGAAGAAGGCAACCCGGTCGTCTATACCGTCAACGCGGGTTGCTGGCTCGTATTTTGCACAACCGTGAAACGGACCGAGGTGTACGTCGAATCGCCATACGAACACCTCGTCGCGACGGTGGACCCCGAACGCAGCAGTGTGAAATACGGTCGTCAGGAATGGGCTCTGCAGCCTGAAGGCGACGGCACGCGGCTGCAGTATACGCTCGAACTGGAACCGGAGTTCTGGGTGCCGCCGGCAATCGGAACATTCGTGTTCAAGAACTACATGAAGCGCGGTGGGCAACGTGTCTTGGACCGCATCGAAGCAATCGCATACGAAATGGACGCACCGTGAGCACATTCGCCGAACGTCTGATTGCCTGGCACCGGATGCACGGTCGACACGAGCTGCCGTGGCAGCAGAATCCGATTCCATATCGCGTCTGGGTATCGGAGGTCATGCTACAACAGACCCAGGCGGCCACGGTCGTTCCGTACTTCGAGCGTTTTATCGAACGTTTTCCGGACGTGCGAGCACTCGCGAAAGCGCCACTCGATGAAGTCCTGTCACTGTGGTCCGGTCTCGGCTACTACACACGCGCGCGTAACCTGCATGCCGCAGCGATCTCAATCCTTGAGAAACACGACGGAGACGTGCCGACGGATTTCGAGACCCTGGTGGCCTTGCCGGGGATCGGTCGTTCGACCGCCGGTGCGGTCCTGGCGTTGAGCCTCGACCTGCCGTACCCGATTCTCGACGGCAACGCGAAGCGCGTGTTCATGCGCTTTCACGCTGTGAGCGGCTGGCCTGGTCGTACAACCGTGCTGAAAGAGTTGTGGCGGATCGCGGAGAAGCACGTCCCGAACACCAACGCGCGTGCTTATACACAGGCGTTGATGGACCTCGGCGCAACCGTCTGTACGCCAAAAGCGCCGGACTGCACACGCTGTCCACTGGAGTCCGACTGTGACGCATACCGTATCGGCAACCCTGAACTGTTTCCGGAGAAACGTCCCAGACGGGAAGTCCCGGAACGACCCGTCACGATGTTGATCGTGTCCGACCCATCTGGAGCCGTGTTGCTGGAACAACGTCCCGCAACCGGTGTCTGGGGTGGGTTGTGGAGTTTTCCGGAACTCGGCGCCGGTGAGACCGCCGAAACCTGGTGTGTACGCCACGGATTATATGGTTCTGCCGCGTGCAAAGAACTGCCTGTATTAATGCACCGACTCACGCACCGGCGCCTGATGATCAGACCCGTGCGCGTTCGTGTAGACAGCGATCGGTCGAGAGTGCAGGATGGCGACACACTGCGTTGGTATGAAACCGACGATCTGCAGCGTGTCGGTCTTGCGACACCGGTATCAAAACTCATCGATCAGATCAGCTTGGACGAATGACCAGAACAGTTTCTTGTGTCGTGCTCGGTGAAGATGCCGAGGGTCTTGACGCCGCACCGTATCCCGGAGAGCTTGGGCAAAGGATCTATGAGCAGGTCTCAAAAATGGGATGGCAACGATGGGTGCAGCACCAGACGACGCTGATCAACGAATACCGTCTGACGCCGTTCGAACCGAAAGCACGCAAGTTTCTCGAACAGGAAATGGAGAAGTTCTTTTTTGGTACGGGTTCAGAGAAGCCGGCCGGTTATGTCCCGCCAGAAGAAGAGTAACGATCAACGCGTCAGGAACTGAACGCTGAACAGGCGATCTTTGTCCGTCCAGACGGTCTCGACTTCGAAGCCTGCCTGAGCGACCATCGCCGCAAACTCTTTGCAAGTAAATTTATAGGAACACTCTGTCAGGATGCTTTCGCCTTTGCGGAAGTCAATGATCTCACCCGAGATGTTGACAGTCTGATGGCGCCGACTGACGAGATTCATCTCGATGCGACCGGCACCTTCGTTATAAATGGCCCGGTGTGCGAACGCCGACAGATCGAAATCGGCATCAAGTTCTTCGTTGATTCGGCGCAGGACGTTGAGATTGAACTCAGCGGTGACACCCTGCGAGTCGTTGTATGCGGCTTCGAGGATCGCGGGATCCTTTTTCAGATCCACCCCGACGATCGCGGCGCCACCGGGTTTTGCTTCTGCCGCCATCACATTGAGCAATTCGACGGCTTTATCGGGTGCGAAATTGCCGATCGTCGAACCTGGGAAGAACACGACGTTGCGTTCCGGCATCGTGCGTGGTGACGGCAGATCGAACGGTTGGGTGAAATCGGCAGCGACCGGCAGGATCTCGAGGTCCGGATAGTCCTCGGCGAGGCTGCGGGCAGTGTCGAGCAGGTGGTCGCCGGAGATGTCGACCGGCACATAGGCTGCCAGATCTGTCAGGTGACGCAGCAAAATGCGTGTCTTGGTGCTCGATCCGGACCCGAATTCGATCAGAGACGCTTTCGGACCGACGCGTTCAGCAATCTCGTCGACGCGCTGTTCCATAATTGCGATCTCGGTGCGCGTCGGGTAGTACTCAGGAAGTTCGGTAATCTGCTCGAACAATTCGGAACCACGCTGATCATAGAAGAATTTCGGCGAAAGTCTTTTCGGATCACTCGTGAGACCCTCCAGCACTTCGGATTCGACGTCGGAATCGCTCGGTTGCTGGTCATGAAGCCGGATTGCGTGTTCGCTGGTCATGAACCTGAAATGTCTTTCGCTAAGCGGACACCCGTGAACTGCCAGCGTTGATGCGGATAGAAGAAATTGCGATAGGTCGGACGGATGTGTGATTCCGGCGTCGCACAGGAACCACCGCGCAGAACCATCTGGTTACACATGAACTTGCCGTTGTATTCACCGAGTGAACCGGACACAGCTTTGAAACCCGGATAAGGAGAGTACGAACTCGTGGTCCATTCCCAGACATCGCCATACAGTTGCGTAGAGCCGTTCGTGCCAGCGGCGGGCGAGGGATGCAGCAGTCCGCTTTCGACGAAATTTCCAGCAACATCCGCTTCGGCGGTTACGGTTTCCAGTTCTGCCTCCGTTGGCAGACGAGCACCGGCCCAGCGTGCACAGGCGTCGGCCTCGTAGTAACTGATGTGCGTCACGGGTGCGGTCGGCTGAATCTCACGCAGACCACCGAGCGTGAACTCCGACTCACCGTCGTCGGTCCAGTACAGCGGTCTATTCCATCCCTGTTCGGTGATGACCGACCAGCCGTCCGAAAGCCACAATGACGATTCCTGATAAGCGCCATCGTCGATGAATTCACGGTACTCGGCGTTCGTGACCACACGGGTCGCCAGCGCAAACGGTGCGATCAATACGCGGTGACGTGGCGTCTCGTTGTCGAAAGCGAAGCCACTACCGTTGTGTCCGATTTCGACGACACCACCGGGTCGTTCGATGAACTCCATAGGAGAGCTTCCGTGCTCCTTCGCTTGCGGTGTATCCCGCAACACCGGATACAACGGGTTCTGTCCAAACACGTGTTTGATGTCGGTCAGGATCAGTTCCTGGTGTTGTTGCTCGTGGTGACAACCGAGTGTTGTCAGAAAACGAATCTCGGGATCGTCGCCGCGTTCGGACAGCAATCCTGCCATGTGTTCGGCGACGTAACATCGATAGTCACATATCTCATTCAGCGTTGGACGCGACAGATCGCCACGTCGTGGACGTGCGTGCATCTCGCCGACCGTAAAGTAATAGGAGTTGAACAAATAGTCGTATCGATCGTTGAAAACTCGATAACCGGTAGCGAAGCGCTTCAGGATGAACTCTTCGAAAAACCAGGTCGTGTGCGCGAGATGCCATTTTGTCGGACTGACGTCCGGCATGGTCTGAATCGCCGCGTCTTCCGGCTCCAGCGTTTCGGTCAGCGAAACCGTCTGCTTGCGGACGGCGACAAAGAAATCGATCATCGGTTCGCTGGTGATCGGTGCGGTTTGCATCGGTATCGCAGATGGTCCGTCGGGTCGGTGCCGTTTGTTGGATGTTATCTGGCGCTCGCCGGGCCGCCATTGTATGCGATCGCGGGTGCGGCAGTGCAGCAAAGCCTGCAATAGAAGCGCCATCGGCCAGAACGCCTGCTATTCTTTCTGCACAACGGCAATCCGACAACACCCGCGTTTCAAAGAGTTGGCCGAGAAGACCGGATGCTGACGTATTGGGGAACGACCAGCTGGGCCGATCTGTGCCGTGCGGCCGGCGACTGACTGACGACAAGAAAGGAACAACGATGACAACCGAGTGGATGATCCGTGGCCCGGAATTCGGGAACTGCAATTGCGAGAGCAATTGTCCATGTCAGTTTGGAATGCCAAAACCATCACATGGTTTCTGCGACGCGGTAATGGGCGGAACCATCAAAGAAGGATTTTTTGGGGAAACGCGTCTGGATGGTTTGAACTGGGCATTGTCGCTTCATTTTCCGGGTGCGGTACACGAGGGCAACGGGCAGCACCAGATCTTTATCGACGAACGTGCCGATGACCAGCAACGCGATGCAATCAGGAAGATTCTGTACGGTGAAGAGACTGACGAGTTCGCGACACACTTCTTCGTTTACCATGCCATGTCCAGCCAGGTTTATGACCCGATCTATGCCCAGATCGAGGTCGACATCGACGTTGATGCACGCAGCGGGCACATCTCGGTTCCCGGTTTGGTTGAAATCAACGGTGGGCCACTTCTGGATGCGGTTGAAGGCAAACCCCATCGCATCAGACTGGATTTGCCAAATGGATTTGAGTACCGGATTGCGGAAGTCGGTCAGGCGTCGTGCACGATCAGCGGCACGATCCCGATCCAACTCGAAAACACCTTTGGGTTGTGGTGCAATCTGCACATGACTGGCAGGGGTGTCGTCAACTAAAGAGCCCGCGGACAACACGGCTTCGGCATGTACTTCACGTTCTTTGTAGTCCGTATCCGTAAGTTCAAGTACTTCGA
>JAZFZN010000239.1:0-6971 GCA_036475515.1 Gammaproteobacteria bacterium | reverse complement strand
ATCTACGATTTCCACCGGTTTCAGGATTATCGTTTCATCTCGATGCAGTACATCGACGGTGAGGACCTCGCCGCATTGCGAGATGGGGGCCCAAAAGACATCGTCGAAGCCTGCATTCCGGTTGCAGAAGCGCTGGCAACCGCACACGCGAGTGGTGTCATACACCGTGACGTTAAACCGTCCAATGTCCGCATCGGTTCCGATGGACGGGTCTATTTGACCGATTTTGGCATTGCCTCGGCCGCCGACAGCTCCGACACGGGTTTGTCGCGCGGTTCGCGTTACAGCATGTCCCCGCAACAGATCAAACGCCTGCCACCTCGCCCGGCGGACGACCTGTACGGCTTCGGTTGCATGTTGTATGAACTGCTGACCGGTGAACCACCGTTTCATCCGGATTTCAGTGAAGAGCGCGTGCTGACCGAACCGGTCGCTCCGCTCGAGACGCGTCACCCTGCGCCCGAAGGTCTGAAACACCTGGTCCTGCAACTGCTCGCGAAAAGTCCTGAAGAACGACCGGCCGACATGCAGGCAGTGCGCGACAGCCTTGAAGTCATCGAGGCGAAACTCGCGGTCGGTGCGGAACGGCCGGATGCTGCAGTCCGCATCGATCCGATCGAACCGCTGGCGCAGGCCAGAACGCGGGAGCTCGCAAGCGCCAGCTCGTCTTCTTCGTGGACCCGTACCGTGGCTGTCGCGTCGATCCTGCTGCTGCTGGCCGCAGCCATCGGTGTGATTTTCGTACTGCCGAACTGGGTCGAAGAGCGTGGACCGCTGGTCGATGTGTCGATACCGGCGGTTGACACTGAGGCGGGTGAGCCCACAGTAGTGGAAGACACGACGCCGCGAATACCGACTCCGACCGTCGAAGAACTGCAGCAACGTGCGTTGTTGCGTGATCGTGCAGAAACGGTGCGGGCCGACGTCGAAGAACTGCACGAGCGACTCCAGCAACACGGGGCGGCGATCTGGGGTGGAGAGGATTACTATTCAGCAAACGGCCTCATCGAAACCGCTGAAACGTTGATGCGACAGCTCGACTATACGACCGCAGGGGAGCGATACAGCGAAGCGCTGCAACGACTGCGACGCGTGTATGCGTCAGCCGGGGATGTGTTCGCGGAAAAAATGACACAAGGCCAATCGGCACTGGACGCCGGCGACAGCGAGACAGCGCTGACAGAATTCAACATCGCACTGAAGATCCGGCCGAACGATCCAGCGGCAACACACGGTTTGCACCGGGCAGAGAACATTGATCGCGTTATGGAATTGACGCAAGCAGGTCTGCGTGCCGAAGCCGACGGTGATCTCGAAACCGCCGCGACCGCACTGTCTGAAGCCGTCGGTCTGGATGCCGATTATGAACGGGCCGTCGTCGCGCTAGCACGTGTTGAAGGCGAACAAGCCACAGACGCTTTCGGACAAGCGATGTCGGCGGGATTCGCGGCGATGCAGAGTGGAAACTTCAAGGCGGCACGAGACGCGTTCGGACGCGCGCGTTCGTTGGACCCGGATTCCCCCGCACCTCGAGAAGCACTCGCGCAGGTCAACGAAGCAGTCCGCCTCGCTTCGATTGCACGGTACCGGCAGAACGCTGAACTCTTCGAGAGTCGGGAACGCTGGGCGGAAGCTGCTGAGGCATACGGTGCGGTCCTCGAACTGGATTCCAGCATCGCGTTCGCACAACAGGGACGCCAGCGCGCCAACACCCGTGCCCAGCTCGATCAGCAACTCGAATACCATCTCGCAAACCCCGAAAGGCTTTACGCGCCGGCTGTTTTCGACAGCGTGTCGACGCTCGTTGCAGGTTCGGAGAACATCGAACCATCGGGGCCCCGGATCGAACAACAACGTGCACAACTCCAGAAGCTGTTGCGCGCCATCGCGACACCGGTATCGGTTGTACTCGAATCAGACAACCTGACGGACGTTACGGTCTACCGGGTAGGAAACATCGGGCGGTTTTCGCAACGCGAACTGTCGTTGCGGCCCGGCAAGTACACGATCGTCGGTACACGAAGCGGTTACCGCGACGTTCGCCACGAACTGAACATCGAACCCGGGGTTAATCCGGGACCCCTGCTCGTGCTCTGCGAGGAACCGATCTGAAATGACAGCGAGCTTCTTCATCGAAGAGTCCGGTGGTGTCCGGGCTGCCTCGCGGGATGAGTTCCCACTCAGCATCGGCGGCCCGGACGGCGATCTGCTCCTGAAAATCGGGGAAACCACTGCCGGGTGGATTGATCTTGTGGACGACACGCTGGTGGTTCGTCCGGCCACTACCGCACAACCGCTGAAATACAACGGCGTCCAGTTGCGCAGACCGGAATCCCTGCAGCATGGCGACGTTCTGTCGGTCGGTGATGCCGCACTGCGGGTCAGCGCCCGCGATGGTGCTATCTTCCTGCAGGCCGAACGCAGTTTTGCTGTCAACGAAACCGAACCACCGCAGCTCGTGGATCAGCCCGGGGCCACGCAGGACGATGGTGGTCGCGTACAACCGCGCATACAACCGGTTCGATACGAACCGCCTGCCGAAGACAACCGGCTGCGCCGTCGTCCGAACCCGAGAACCGTTATGTTCGGTGCAGTGCTCGCGCTTGCAGCCTCGTCGATGTGGTATCTGTTCAGCGCCAAGCCGGTGTTGATCGAGATCACACCGGTTCCGGATACGGTCGATGTCCTCGGTGCACTGGACCTCGACCTCGACGACCGTTACCTGCTTCATCCGGGAACCTATACGGTAACGGCGGAGAAGGAAGGTTACGAAACGCTGAACGAGCGGCTTGTCGTGACCGGGGACGGTGATCACGAGTTCGAGTTTTCGCTGATCAAGAAACCCGGGTTGTTGAGGGTCGTCACCGTCGACGGTGCAAATGTGATCGTCGACGGTGAAGTGATCGGTGCAACACCGACGGATGCGTTCACGGTCTCACCAGGCGTACACCAGGTAGCCGTGAATCATCCGCGCTATCTGCCGTTCGAGACCGAACTGGTCATCGAAGGTGGCGAAGTTGAGCAGGAACTCAAAGCAGAACTGACTCCTGGATGGGGGACGGTCACACTGAACTCGGATCCCGAAGGGGCGACGGTACACGTTGGAGGTGAAGACCTCGGTAGGACACCCCTGGTATTCGATCTGATGGCTGGAGCGCGCACGGTCGGGCTGCGGTTGCCGGGTTTCAAGCCGTGGCAGAAGATCGTGGATGTCGAACCGAATCAACAACTCGAACTCGATATACCACAACTCGAAGTGGCGGATGGCGAACTGCTGCTGCGCAGTAATCCGTCCGCAGCAACAGTCACTGTCGGCGGTGTCTACCATGGTTTGACACCGGTCACGATTTATCTGAAACCGGATGAGACGCACACGATCCATATCAGCAAAACCGGACACCAGACACGCACACGTACGGTCTCGGTAGCGTCCGGCGAGAACGCCGAGGTCGATGTATCGTTGTCGGCGCGCCGCGGCGAACTGCGTCTGATTGTCACACCCGCGGAGGCAGAAGTGTTTGTCGACGGAGTGCCTCGTGGTGGCGCCAACCAGACGATGGAGTTGTCGGCCGTTCCGCACAATATCGAAGTGCGCGCCCTTGGGCACGACCCGTACACAACGACCGTGACACCACGCCCCGGATATCCGAAGACACTCAGCGTGACCTTGAAGACTGCGGAACAGGCCCGCATCGATGCGACACCCACTTCGATCCGTATTGCCGTCGGCCAGGAACTGCTATTGATGCCACAGGGGCGTTTCGAGGTTGGTACGTCACGGCGCGACCCCGGCCGTCGTGCCAATGAGACCATGCATTCGGTGGATCTGCAGCGACGCTTCTACATTGCGAAAAGAGAAGTGACCAACGACGAATACCGCAAGTTTGATCGGCACCACTCTTCTCGCAGCGCCAACGGAAAATCGTTGAACGGTGGCGATCAGCCGGTCGTCAACGTCAGTTGGAACGATGCGGCGCGGTTCTGCAACTGGCTCTCCGAGCAGGACTCACTACCACCAGCCTATGTTCAACGCGGCGGCCAGATGCACCTGATACGTCCACCAACCACCGGATACCGGTTACCGACCGAAGCTGAATGGGCCTGGGCGGCGCGTTTCAGTTCCGAACATACCCGTCTGGAGTTTCCATGGGGTGGAGGGAAGGAGTTGCCGGAACGTTCCGGCAATTACGGAGACCGGTCCGCAGGGAACGCAACCGACGACTCGTTGACAAACTATGATGACGGCTTCGTTGTGTCGGCGCCGGTGGCCAGTTTTCAGCCGAACGCGCTCGGGTTGTACGACCTGGGCGGCAATGTGGCGGAATGGGTCAACGACAACTATTCGTTGTATCCGGCCGGTACGCGTAACGCCGTTACTGATCCCCTCGGGCCGACCACCGGCGAAGGGCGTGTGATTCGTGGTTCGGGCTGGCGTTCCACGACTCTGGATGAACTGCGTCTCGCGCGTCGCGAGCCCGGTACAGCCGCGCGCGACGACGTCGGTTTTCGAATTGCACGCTATTTGGACTGAAGATGCGCAAACGGATTGCATGTTTCGTGATGTTCTGGCTGATGACCGGTTTCGCTGTTGCGGCGGAGCCCGGACCAGCTGCTGAGAACCCATCCGCCGGCGTGCAGGAAGACCCGGAGTCGGTACCGCAAGTCGAAGAAGAACTCGACGATGTGGGTCGACGCCCGGCACCGCCGCCACCGAGCGGTGCGCGTGCAAGCGAACGTTTCGAACCAACCGAGAAGGTTCGTGCTGACGTTCCGGTTTCATTTCCAACCGATATTTGATGATCAAAACGAAAGGATGTTGATGGTGTTTCGGTTCTGCTGCCGGCTTTCGGGTGCGGCATGAAGAAATCGTATCCGGTCGAGTTTTTTTATCAGGTCGTGTCGTTGCTGGCGTCGATCATTATCGTGCATACGATTTATGTGACGGTGATCCGGCCCCGTGCAGAAGCGGAACTGGCCGAGCAGGCGGCGCACATGGAGGTCGACCCGAATTACGTTGTCGAACGTTCAATACCGATACTGATTCGGGATTTCGAACAGGAATCGTGTTTCATACTATTTTTCTGGGCGATTACGATCATGGGATACAAGGGGGTGCTGGCTGTCCGTGAACGCAAGCTGCTGGAAATGGACTTGTTGCGCGTGCACGAGGGCATCAAGATTCTTCCGGACGATACCCGGGAGTACGCGCGCAACATTCAGGCGCTTCCGGACAATCTGCGGGTAGCGCTGGTGCCGCGTTCATCCCTCGCGGCGCTGCACCGATTCAACTCGACCCGCAACATCCAGGATGCATCTGCCGCAGCCGAGGCAGTCCTGTCGTCGGAGTCCGATCGTCTGGACTCGGAGCTTTCGATGGTCCGCTACATCGCGTGGGCGATTCCGTCGATCGGGTTCATCGGCACCGTGCGCGGTATCGGTGACGCACTCGGCCAGGCGCATCAGGCGGTTGAGGGTAATATCGCGGGTGTGACGCAGTCACTCGGCACGGCATTCAACTCAACCTTTGTCGCGTTGTTGTTGTCGATCGTTCTGATGTTCCTGTTGCACCAGTTGCAACTGCACCAGGAACGGCTGGTCCTCGACACCGAAACCTATCTCGACCAGCAGTTGTTGCGTCATCTCGAAGCGCGTTGAGGTGATCCTGCATGTCGGTCGTCGTCGTACAAATCAAGGATTCTGGTGTCATAACGGCGTCCGAGGGTGGAGTGTCTTCACCGAGTCCGGGTTTTGCGCTGGTCGGCGACGACGGTGTGCAAACCGGAACGCGTGCGGCAGCGGAAGCCAGGCTCGATCCGCTGAGAATCACCAGTAATTTCTGGGATCGTCTCGACACCCAACCTCCCCTATCACCCGAACTGGGAGCCTATACGCGTGCCGATCTTGCCTGCGCACACCTGACGCACCTGTGGCAGGCCCATGGTGCTGGTGACACAGCGATTCTTGCCGTACCGGGTTTCTACGACACACAACAACTCGGCTTGTTGCTCGGTATCGCAGAGGCGGCCGCTGTTCCGGTGAGTGGAATTGTCGATACCGCCGTCGCGGCAGCGCTGCACGCACCGGAAGGGCCATTGTTGCATATCGATATCGGCTTGCATCGTTCGGTCGGCACGGCGTTGACACGTGACGGCGATCGGGTACGCCGCACCGGTGTCGAAACCAACCAGACGGCAAGTCTCCTGAACCTGTGGGAGGCGTGGATGCGTCTGATTGCCGAATGTTTCGTCGGGGAAACACGATTCGATCCCCTGCACCAAGCGGCGACGGAACAACAGGTGTTCGACGCACTGCCGGGCTGGCTGGACGATTTCGCTGAATCTGAAGCCCTTGAGATGAAGCTAACGGCCGGTGAACGTGAACACCGCGCCGAGCTGACTCGTGAATCGCTGATCCGGGCGTCAGAAAAGCCATACGACGTGTTGGTTGGTCTCGTGCGCGCACACAAGCACGCCGGCCACCGCCTGACGGTTCTGTTGAGTTACTGGGCCGCACGGCTTCCAGGCCTCAAAGAACGGCTCGCAGAACTGAACGGCATCGCAATCATTGCGCTGGATCAGGGCGCAGCAGCGCTCGGTGCACTGAGTCGCAGCGACGAAATCATCAACACCGACGGCGTTTCCTTCGTGACCGCGCTGACCGCCGCGGATTCAACCCTCGAACCGGACATAGAAACACCCGAGGTATCCGTGGCGGTCGATGACGCACCAACGCATGTGCTGTGCGACAACACAGCCTACGCCATAACTGCGGAACCACTGATGCTCGGTCTCGAAGCGGTCGACAATCGCCGCTCGATCGCAGTGAAGGGCGAGACCTCCGGTGTTTCCCGTTCACATTGCAGCATCTATCAACTGAACGGTCGCGTCTTACTCGCCGATCACAGTCGTTATGGTTCCTTTGTCAATGAAGAACGCGTCAAGACAGAGGCCAGTCTGGCGACCGGTGATACG
>JAZFZN010000238.1:0-2808 GCA_036475515.1 Gammaproteobacteria bacterium | reverse complement strand
GACCGTAATCAACTACGACGACCACATGCACCCGGTCTGGGAGGTGATTCGCCAGATCATAGATCCTGCCGATGGTGTGACGGTGTTGGCAGACAACACTTGCACACTTTGTCATAACACCCTGGACGCGGCGGGGATGGCCCAGATTCCGGCGGGACAATTGGACCTGACCGGCGGCCCATCAGCCGATGAGGCGGACCACCAGACCTCGTACCGCGAACTGTTGTTCACGGACAACGAGCAGGAACTTAACAACGGGGCCCTACAGGACGTGTTGGTGCAGGTGGGCGTCGATCAGAACGGCAATCCGATCTTCGCGACCGTGCCGGTGGCGCCGTCGATGTCGGTGGCCGGCGCGAATGCCTCGGGGACGTTCTTCAGTCGTTTCGACACGGGAGGAACGCACGAGGGTTATTTGACCCCAGCCGAATTGCGGCTGATTGCGGAATGGTTGGACATTGGTGGCCAGTACTACAACAACCCATTTGATGCACCACTCAATTAACCCTGCGTGGGGGGGATTGACTCTTGTCGTACTGATTCTGCTTTTCATCCCGGGACTCGCCCAGGCCAAAAAGCCACCCGTACACGTACAGATCGCCGACCCATACATCGAACTGCACACCGGACCGGGTGTCGGCTACCCGGTGTTTTACGTCGCCGACCGCGGCGAGTGGATTCTGATCCAGAAACGGCGTACGGACTGGTTCAAGGTGCAGACGGAAAGCGGTAAGGAAGGCTGGGTCGACCGCGATCAGATGGAAGAAACGCTTGGGCCTTCGGGACGCAAGACCCGGTTCGAGGATCCGGATTTTGCTGCGTACGGGGCGAGCCGCTGGAAAGGCGGTTTCATGGCGGGAGAATTTGGCGGTGCAAATGTCATCTCGGTCTTTGGTTCGTACTCACTGAGCCCGAATTTCTCGACGGAACTGTGGCTTCAACGCGTACTGGGAAATTTTTCCGACCAGACGATCCTCGATGTGAACATCGTTTACACCTTTATTCCGGAGTGGAAAGTCTCCCCATTCTTCGGACTTGGGACCGGTGTGGTACTCACCCAGCCGAAGGGCACGGTCGTACAACCGGAAGACCGTAGCGACCAGGCATCGCATGTCGGTGTTGGCGCACGGTGGTACATGTCGCGGCGATTCGTGCTGCGCGCTGAATACAAAAACTATGTGGTCTTTACCAGTCGCGATGACAATGAGGAACCCGACACATGGCAACTCGGCTTTGCGTTCTTCTTCTGATCAGTCTGCTTGCAACAGGCTGTTCGATGTTCCGGCGGGACAAGGCTCCCGATTCGGATGAACCCGAACTCGTCGTTTCCGGGCGGTCTGGGCAAACCCAGGTCATCGATCCGGAGGTGGAACGCCGGGAGATCACGGTACCTAAGGTCGATACCGAGGACTTCGAGGTCGGTGCTTTTGCCGGCTATATGAGTGTCGAGGATTTCGGCGCCAACCCGGTCATCGGCGCGACATTCGCGTACCACATTACTGAGAAGTGGTTCATCGAAGCCGGGGTCGGCACCACCGATACTGAGGAAACGAGTTTTGAGGTCCTGAGCGGCGGGGCGCAGTTGCTCTCGGATTCCGAGCGGCGTCTGACGTACTACAACCTGTCGATGGGCTACAACGTATTGCCAGGTGAGGCGTTTACCGGCAAGCGACGTGCCTTTACCCAGAGCCTGTATCTGATCGCGGGCCTCGGAAGCACGGAATTTGGTGGCGACGACCACTTCACGGTGAACTTCGGTCTCGGTTACACGCTGCTTCCGAAGGATTGGTTCGCGGTGCGCTTCGACTTTCGGAATCACATGTTTGACTCAGAGTTGATCGGAGTAAAGAAAACCACGAACAACCTCGAGTTCACGCTTGGAGTGACATTTTTCTTTTAGGGAAGTTTGTTCCGGCAAGCTCCCAGTTTTTGACGAAGAGGATTTCGTTATGAACCGTTCTGTTCGATTGATCACGGCAATTCTTCTTGCGGGCTGGTTTGGCACGGCGGCCGCCGACCAGGCCGCTCCGAACTTTACCCTGGTGGCTCGCGACGGTCGGTCGGTTTCTCTGACCGACCTGAAAGGTCAGGTCGTGATGATCAACTTCTGGGCGACATGGTGTGGTCCCTGCCGCCAGGAAATGCCGTTGCTGGACGAGATGTATCAGCGCTACAACCGGCTCGGATTCACCTTACTTGGGATCAATGTCGAAGACAATCCAAAGGGTACCGAAGCCTACCTTGCCGAAACACCTGTGAGTTTTCCGATCCTGTTCGATCCGGACCACAAAGTGAGCAAGCTGTACGACGTCATCGCGATGCCGAGTACGGTACTGGTCGATCGCAACGGTTCGGTGCGCTATGTGCACGCCGGTTACCAACCAGGTGACGAGAACACCTATCTGAACCACATCCGTGCGTTGATCCGGGAGTGAACATGAACGGTCTGAAACTGCTCGCACTCGCGGCCGTCTTGATCGGCGCGTCGGGCTGTGCGGTCGAACCGTGGGTCAAACCCTACGAGCGCGACCAACTGGCTGAACCGATCATGTCGTTCGAACGCTACCCGGTGTCCGCCGCATACATGAATCATGTGCATGACGCCCGCGAAGGCGCGCGTGGTGCAAATACCAGTTCCGGCGGGGGCTGTGGCTGCAATTGACATGCTGACCCAGAGACCGTCGTTGCTGATTCGCTTGCTTGCCCTGGCCTTGTTGCTGGCCGTGGCCGGCGCGGCAGCGGCCGGCGTGTTGCCTGAAGATCGGGCCGATGCCTTGTACCACCGTTACGAGGGCGGTGGCATGACCA
>JAZFZN010000237.1:0-11173 GCA_036475515.1 Gammaproteobacteria bacterium | reverse complement strand
AATCGCAATCGGTTTCACGTTGTCGACGTTGTGGCTTTCGGGCGCGTCGAAGGGTATGACAGCGAGACCGATCAATATCAACGCCGCGATCATCAAACCGGTCGCAACAACCGCTGACCCACCGGCGGATGAGCAATCGTCAATCAACCGGTGAATACGGCGAACCAGAGAACCACCGCTCGCCGCGACGGCAAATTGTGCCGGAAGCGAACGTGCCTGTTCAAGCTCAGCGAGTGCGCGCGCATAACTGGTTGCATCGTAGGAACTGGCGACCACGTAGTCGTCGCAGCAGTGCTCGCGTTCGCTGCGTATCTGGCCGGACATCCAGCGCACAGCCGGATGATAGAAGAGCACGGTTTCGACGCACACCTGGAACAAGTTGATCACGAAATCGTGACGCCGGATGTGTGCGATCTCGTGTGTGATGATCATCTCGAGTTGTTGCGGCGTCAGTCCGACGAGCGTACTGGCCGGAATCAGAATCATCGGTCGCAGCCAACCGATCACGGTTGGACACGGGACTGCGGCCGATACGACAGTCGGAACAGGCTTGGTCAATCCGAGACGAGTGCACAAGTTTTCGACGATTGCGGCGCAGTGTTCCGGTAGTTCCCAAACCTCGGTGGTGCGCAGGTGATGTACCCAACGCCAGTCGCCGGCGAGTCGCAGCGACAACATCAACACGCCGCTGAACCAGGCGCCAACGGCGAGTGGCAACAGCGGTTCGATCATCGCCGGAACACGCGACCAGAAGTCTGTAACCACGGCACCGGCTGCGGTGATCGTGACGGCAGTGATTCCGCCGACCGGCCCGGTTGTCGTTTCCATGGTCAGAAACGTCACCACCGGCAGAAATGCCGTCGCAGTAAAAACGGTGAGTCCAACCGTGTAGCGTGCCGTCGCGCTGCGTTTCCCGAGCAATTGCATCAAAAGTGCAAATACCAGCGCACCCGCCAAGCCCTGCCAGAGAAAATGGAGCAGGGTCCAGCCCAGGTTGTTGATCAGCGGTGCCAGCCCGCCGACGGCTTCGGAAAACATCACTGTTGCGCTTCTGTGGACTCGATCCGATCCAGTAGTTCGCGGATTTCCCCGAGTTCCTGCGTGCTGGCCTGTTCGGTACTCCCGAGTGCCTGCAGTACGAGTTTCGACGGAGAACCATCGAACAGACGTGAAACCAGATCGCCGACCATTTGCTGTTGTGTTTGCTCTTTGCTCAATCGCGGCATATAGACATGAGCACGCTGGCTTTCGTCGCGTTCGACAAGACCTTTCTGATGCATGATCTGCAGCAGCTTCAACACGGTCGTGTAACCGACATCATTGTCCTCCGCCATCAGATCCCGGATCTGCCCCACGGTCGTCGGACCCAGGTGCCACAACGCCAGCAGAATTCCCAACTCCGCAACGGTTGGTTTGGGCGGTTGAACGCCAGTTTCTCGTTTCGTCATTGCGGCCTTCCCCTTTGTGACTGCTCAAAATCAGTATAGCTCCTCAACGAACGAATTCGTAGACGTTTTTTTGGCTAGAATAAGCTCTTTTTGTGAACCGGGGCCGATCGTGAGCACCCCTTCTCGTAACGTAGAAATCGGAACCTCCAGCGCGGGCGAACGATACCGCGACGTCGAAATCCATGCGCCGACCGGCACTGAACTCTCCTGCAAAGGGTGGGTGCAGGAGGCCGCTCTGCGCATGCTGATGAACAACCTCGATCCCGTCGTCGCCGAGAAACCGAAAGAACTGATCGTCTACGGCGGCATTGGTCGGGCAGCACGCAACTGGGAGAGTTTTGACGCAATCGTCGCGACCCTGAAACGTCTCGAGAACGATGAAACATTGCTCGTACAATCCGGAAAACCGGTCGGCGTATTCAAGACCCATGAAGAAGCGCCGCGTGTGCTGATCGCAAACTCGAACCTGGTCCCGAAATGGGCCGACTGGGATCATTTCTTCGAACTGGATCGCAAGGGCCTGATGATGTACGGGCAGATGACAGCCGGTTCGTGGATCTACATCGGATCGCAAGGGATCGTCCAGGGAACCTACGAAACCTTTGCGGAAGCCGTACGCCAGCACTTTGGTGCGAACCCATCCGGTCGGTGGTTGTTGACCGGCGGTCTCGGCGGTATGGGTGGCGCCCAACCGCTCGCTGCGGTGTTCGCAGGTCTGTCCTGTCTGGCCGTTGAAGTCGATCCGGAACGCATCGAGAAACGTCTCGAGACCGGCTACCTCGACCGCAGGGCCGATACCCTCGAAGAAGCCTTCGCGATCGTTCGTGAAGCGACACAGAACAATGAACCGGTTTCGGTCGGGTTCTTGGGCAACGCTGCCGACGTCTTTCCGGCGATCGCAGCCGGTGATTTCCAGCCGGATCTCGTCACGGACCAGACATCCGCACACGATCCATTGAACGGCTACATTCCCGAGGGTTTCACTCTGGAAGCCGCGGCACAGTTGCGTGAACGCGATCCGGACGATTACATCCATCGTGCAAAACGATCGATGGCGAAACAGGTGCGTGCGATGCTGGATTTCCATCATCGTGGTATTCCGACCTTCGACTATGGCAACAACATCCGTGCGATGGCGCACGACGCCGGTGTCGACAATGCCTTCGACTTCAAAGGCTTTGTGCCGCTTTATATCCGCCCGCTGTTTTGCGAGGGTGTCGGGCCGTTTCGCTGGGTCGCGTTGTCCGGGGACCCGGAAGACATCTACAGGACCGATGCAAAAGCAAGAGACCTGTTTCCCGACAAGCCCGGGCTGCACCGATGGCTGGACCATGCACGCGAACGCATCCAGTTTCAGGGCTTGCCGGCCCGCATCCTGTGGCTCGGTTACAAGGAACGACACAAACTCGGTCTGGCGTTCAACGAGATGGTGCGCAACGGAGAACTCGAAGCGCCGATCGTCATTGGGCGTGACCATCTCGATTCGGGTTCCGTTGCTTCACCGAATCGCGAAACAGAAGGCATGAAGGACGGTTCCGATGCCGTCGCCGACTGGCCGTTGTTGAATGCATTGTTGAATACCGCCGGTGGTGCATCCTGGGTCAGCTTCCACCATGGCGGTGGTGTCGGTATGGGCTATGCATTACATGCCGGTGTCGTCATCGTTGCTGATGGCTCAGAACGTGCGGAACGTGCTCTGGAACGCGTGCTCACGAACGATCCCGGAACCGGTGTCATGCGCCACGCCGACGCCGGCTATGAACACGCGATCGAGATCGCACAAGAACGCGGACTCGATCTGCCGATGATCGACTAGTCGGGACACTTGGCCACAAAGTCCCGGTGGACAATAGCGCTCGAATAATGAAAACATTGAAAACGGCCGTCATCGGTGTTGGGCACTACGGCAACTATCACGCCCAGAAGTATGCGGCGCTGGAAAATTCCGACCTCGTCGCCATCGTCGATTCGAATCCGGATCGTGCGGCCCAGATTGCTGAAGAACTCGGTGCCACAGGGCTAACCGACTATCGCGAACTGATCGGTAAGGTCGATGCGGTCAGCGTGGTCGTTCCGACGCAGTATCACTACCAGATCGCAAAGGAATTCCTCGAGAACGGAACCCATACCCTGGTCGAGAAACCGATCACCCCTTCGGTCGACGAGGCAGCCAAGCTGACTGCGATCGCCAATGCAAACGACCTGATTCTGCAAGTGGGTCATCTCGAACGTTTCAATCCGGTCGTCCTGGCGCTCGAGCAGGATCTGAGAGAACCAAAGTTTATAGAATCAAACCGGGTAGCGCCTTTTTCGGCACGCAGCACCGACGTCAACGTTGTGCTGGATCTGATGATTCACGACATTGACCTGATCCACGGTATGGTTCGGTCGCCGGTCGATGAGATATCCGCAAACGGTACACCGGTGATCTCCGAAAAGATCGATATCGCCAATGCCCGGCTGCAGTTTGCTAACGGTTGTGTCGCCAATGTCACTGCGAGCCGGGTCGGCTTCAAGACAGAACGCCTGCTGCGCATGTTCGAGCAGGATGCGTATATCTCCGTGGACATGCACAACAGGATCCTGAAGGTATACCGTCGTACCGAAGGGGGGTCACAGACGTCGCGTCTTCCCGGTGTTTCCGTGCACGAACAAGCCTACGAAAAAGGTGATGCACTGATGCTGGAAATCGAGGCCTTTCTCGAATCCTGCGCGACTGGAAAACCGCCGGTCGTGTCGGGTGACGTGGCGCGCGAAGCGCTCGATACAGCAATGCGCATCAACCAGATCATGGCCGCCAACAACGGCTGAAACCAGAACCTGTTGGAGAAAGACATGATCCCGATGGTCGATCTGAAGGGCCAGTACGCCGACATAGCCGGCGAGATGGAGGCTGCCGTGCTCGATGCATTGAGGAGCGGTGTCTACATCCTTGGGCCCAATGTCCAGGCTCTCGAGAAAGAAACGGCCGAGTACTTGGGCGTTGAGCACGCGATCGGGGTTGCTTCGGGTACCGATGCTCTGCATTTGGCGTTGCTCGCGGCTGGCATCGGATCTGGTGATGAAGTCATCACGACATCATTTACCTTCGTGGCCACCACCGAAGCGATCCACTATGTCGGCGCAACACCGGTCTACGTCGACATCGATCCCGATACCTTCAACATCGATGCTGATCTGATCGAAACTGCAATCACGGATGCAACACGCGCGATTCTGCCAGTGCATCTCTATGGCCTGCCGGCACAGATGGATGTAATCATGGACATCGCAGAGCGTCATAACCTGGTTGTGATCGAGGACTGCGCTCAGTCGATCGGCGCTGATTTCCGGGGCCAGACGACCGGTTCTATCGGTCTGGCCGGTTGTTTCAGTTTTTATCCGTCTAAGAATCTCGGTTGTTGTGGCGACGGAGGACTGGTCACGACGAATTCTGCGGATGTAGCCGAGAAAATCAGAATCCTCCGTACACACGGTATGGCACGGCGCTACCATCATGACGTCATCGGCTACAATAGCCGGCTCGACGAACTTCAGGCTGCGATCCTGCGTATCAAACTGAAACGGCTCGATCAGTTCAACGAGAGAAGGAGACGGGTGGCCGCTCTCTACGACGAAGCACTGGCGAACCTGCCACTCAAGACGCCTCGACTTGTCGACCGTTCGACACACGTTTTCCATCAGTACACGATCCTGACTCCAGAACGGGATCGTATTGCCGAACACCTGCACGCACGCGGTGTGGCCTCGATGATTTACTTTCCGGTTCCGTTACACCAACAGAGCTTCGTTACAACAAAGCAACCGACGCTTCCGCATACTGAAAGAGTGGCACAGGAATGCCTTTCCCTGCCGATGTATCCGGAACTCAACGAAGTGCAGATCGAAGCCGTCGCTGACACGATTCGCGAGTGTGTGGGCTAGCGGGGAATCTTCAGATCGTTGCTCGTATGTGAGCGCAACAGCATCGCCTGCTGCAGCTTCCCCTTCCGAACATAGACTTCGTAGAGAATGTCTTTGATCACCTCGAGCATCAGACCACCGTGATCGTGGTCGATGTCCGGCATGTTCGGGTGCCCGCTTTCGTCTGTGCCAAAGATTACTTTTTCCAGGATGCGGTAGGTATCAGCATCGAGTTCGGCCAGTTCGCCGACTTCTTTGAGCTGGTCGAAGATCTTCATCTTTCCCGCTTCCCCCAGATCGGCGAATACACGTTGCATCGTGCGACGACACATCGACCCGAACGCGTTGAAGCTGGAGATTGAGAAACAGGCCAGCGCCTCGCGGAAGTCCCTCTCTACTTCTTCGGGCAGATAGGTGTAATCGAAGGTCTCGACGGGCAGCTCGACTTGTTCGAACGTCGGTGAAAGGTCGACACGTTCGGCGCCATACCCCTTGACACCAAACTTCAGGAATATCGGATAGTTGCACGAATCACAACGATAAACGAGACCGACATTCTTCGGTTTGAAACGGGCGAGCATCTCGAATCGCGGTACAGAAATCGGCGTTACATTCGACAGTGCCTGACAGCTAGGGCACTGCAACGCGAAGTGTTGATCGAGAATACTTTTTAGAGAATTGTCCTTGTCGACGTACATGCGTCGTTGTTGTTCTCTTCATGAAAAAAAACTCAGACAACCTGCCGTTCTCAATTGTTTTCGGCAGCTCTAGTTAGAATTTGTCCGGGTCTTTCTTCTTCCTTGCCACACGCAGTGAACTTAGCATGAAACATTCATGCTTGGCACGTGAACTCGTGTTATGTAACAAGCGCAGGATGGGAATTCACGCCCAAAGACAACGGCGTCAATTTGCAGGCAACAAACTTCCGGTATCGGCAAGGAACGATAGCAAACTGCCTTCTTCAATAAATCGGTTCAATGTTTCGATCTCATGATCGAGGCGCCGGTCCTTCAGTCGCAGTGACACCCGTTCCCGTACTGCATCGTGTACAGCCTGGAGTTCAGCTGTAGTCCTCAACGGTGCCTGAATGTCGATTGCATGGGTGGCTACCAGCAGTTCGATGGCCAGCACGCGTGTCGTGTTGTCGAGGATCATCCCGAGTTTGCGACCGGCCCAGGGTGCCATGCTGACGTGGTCCTCCTGGCCGGCAGAAGTCGGCACAGTATCGGCGGAGGCGGGGTGCACGAGTGTTTTGTTCTCCGACGCGAGCGCAGCGGCGGTCACGTGCGCAATCATATAGCCGGATTCGATGCCGGGTTCGTTCGTCAGGAACATGTTCAACACCGGATTCACGCCGCGTTGAAACAGGTCAATGCGTCGTTCCGACATGTTTGCCAGTTCGGCAACCGCGATCCCGATGAAATCCGCGATCATCGCAACGGATTCCGCGTGAAAATTTCCACCCGAGATCACTTCGTCGTCGAAGATCAGTGGGTTGTCGGAAACAGCATTGCACTCCACCGACAAGACTTCTGCGCCGTGTCTGAGGGTCGACAGGACACTACCGAAGACTTGCGGCATGCAACGCAGCGAATAAGGGTCTTGCACACGATCACAGTCCGTATGATCTGCGTTGATCGTGCTGCTGGTCAGAAGTTTGCGAAACAGTTCTGCGATCCGGATCTGTCCGGGCAAACGCCGTGCCTTTTGGATCCGATCGTCGAATGGCGCAAAACTTCCGGCGCTTGCTTCGACCGACAATGCCCCGATGACAACGGCACTTCGTAGCAGACGTTCCGCACGCAACAGTCCGATCACTGCGAGTGCAGCGCTCGCTTGCGTACCGTTGAGCAGCGCCAGACCTTCCTTCGCATGCAGGGAAACCGGTTCACGACCAGCGGCCGCGAGGATGGCGATACCCTCGACTCGCTTAGTACCGTGAACCGCTTCGCCTTCACCGATTAGCGCCAAAGTCAGATGCGCAAGCGGCGCGAGATCACCGCAAGCGCCGACCGAACCCTGGCATGGAATCACCGGTAGCACGTCGTGATTCAACAAAGCGAGCAGCGTATCGACGACCTCCGGACGAATACCGGATATGCCCGTCGCGAGACTGTTCGCCTTCAGCAACATGATCAGCCTCACGATATCGGCCGGAAACGGGTCACCGACACCTGCAGCGTGACTGCGGACCAGGTTGTATTGAAGATCTTTGACCTGGTCCGCCGAGATGCGACGGTTTGCGAATGCACCGAAGCCGGTGTTGATCCCGTAACTCGGACTGTCGGCATTCGCGGCGCGATGTACGGCGTCCACCGAAGCCTGCATCGGTGCGCGGGCGGAGTCATCCAGCGTGACGTTACACGAGTCGGCGAGAAACTCTGCAACCTGATGGAGCGTCAGATCGCGACCGGTCAACTTCAGTGTTAGTGTCATTGTTGTTGTCCTTCTATGAATACTGCGTCGGGGCGTATCCCACCGAGTTGGTACAACAGGTATTCGGGCGCGGGGACATCCCAGACGGTGAAGTTGGCGCGCTTGCCCGGCTCCAGTGTACCGACTTCGTCGTCGATACCCAGTGCGCTTGCCGCGTTCTGTGTCACGCCCAGCAGTGCTTCCTCGGGTGTCAGACCAAACAGGATCGTTGACAGATGCATTGCCGTCAAAAGACTGGCGAGTGGTGATGTTCCAGGATTCAAATCAGTCGCGACAGCGATCGGCACGTCATGAACACGCAACGATCCGACCGGCGGTTGTTGTTTCTCTTGCAGAAAATAGAATGCGCCCGGCAACAAGACCGCCGTTGCGCCGGCGGATCGCATCGACTTCACGTCGGTTTCGGTCGTGTACTCGAGGTGATCGCAGGACAAAGCACCGGCCGCACATGCGGCGGGTGTACCGCCAAGATTGGACAACTGATCGACATGGACGCGTAGCTTCATGCCCTGGTCGCGTACAGCATCCGCGTAACGATTGAAGTCGATCAGATCAAACGCGATCGACTCGATATAGATGTCCGCGGTCGCGGCGAGCTTTTCGGCTGCGATGGCCGGCAGCATCTCGTCGATGACCTGCTCCATGTAAGCTTCACGTTCCAGATTCGGGGGTACGGCGTGTGGTCCGAGAAACGTCGGAACGATGTTTACTGTGGTCTGTTCGTCGAGGGCCGCGATTGCGCGAAGCATTTTCAACTCGTCTTCCGTTGTCAGTCCATAGCCGCTCTTGATTTCAATCGTGGTTACCCCTTCCGCCGCGAGTGCCGTCACACGGGGTAGCGTTTCTTCGACCAGTTGCTCGATGGTTGCTGCACGCACGGCTCGAACGGTAGACAAAATGCCGCCACCGGCGCGCGCAATTTCTTCATAACTGGCGCCCTCGAGTTTCATCCGGTGTTCATCCATCCGGTTGCCCGCGAACAACGCATGCGTGTGACAATCGATGAGTCCGGGCATCACAACACGACCCTCTGCGTCGAAGATCTCTGCGTCGGCAGAAGCGCTTTCCGGTGCCACGATCCGGCCGTCGTGTACGTCAAAACCATCTGCTTCGATGCGGTTTGCATCACCGGCCATCGGGTACAATCTGGCGTTTCTTACGATCAGGTCGGTCATGGGGTCAGAGAGTTTAAGCGAAAACTCCGCTTTGACGTTCAACTTTGCGTTGCTGCCGGATGGTGTGTCCGAAGGTGTTCGTATTGTGTTCGACTCTGACGGTGTCATTACGACCGTGACCACAGGTGTGCGTGGTCCCTACGACGGTTACTTTGCACTGCCCGGAATGCCGAACGCACACAGCCATGCGTTTCAGCGCGCACTGGCCGGATACGGCGAGCAACGCTTTGGTGACGACTCCTTCTGGAGTTGGCGCGAAGCGATGTATCGTCTGGCCGCGGGTGTCGGTCCCGACGATATGTTCGTCATCGCGCGACGTGCGTTCGACGACATGCTCGCGGCGGGGTTTACGGCGGTCGGCGAGTTTCACTACCTGCATCACAAACCGGACGGTAGCCCGGGACCGGAAATGGGGCAGGCAGTCAAGGCAGCGGCGGACGAAAGCGGCATCCGGTTGGCGTTGTTGCCGGTCTATTACGAAACCGGTGGCTTCGACGAGCCGGTGCACCCGCAGCAAAAGCGTTTCGTACACGATTCCGTGGACTCGTTTCTGAGACTGATGGAACAACTGCCGGCAAGCGGGATAGCACTACACTCATTGCGGGCAGTTCCTTACGAACGGTTGGACGAGCTGATCAACGGCGTGACCGCGCAACTCGGTAACTGTCCAATACACATTCACGTTTCAGAACAGAAAACCGAAGTCGACAGCTGCCGCAAACATTTCGGCAAGACACCGATTGCTTTGCTCGACGACGCGACTGAACTGAATGAACGTTGGAACCTCGTGCATGCAACGCATGCGACCGAAACAGAACTCGAAACAGTTCATAGTCGCAACGCTTGTATCGTTCTGTGTCCGCTGACCGAAGCCTATCTCGGTGACGGTATTTTCTCGGGTATTCGTTTTCTGCAAGACAACGGACGTGTTGCGGTCGGTTCAGACTCCAACGCGCGCATCGATGCGGCTGAGGAGGTGAGGTGGCTGGAATACGGTCAACGATTGCGCAACCAGCGACGCGCGCAGCTGTCTGACGACAGAGGGCTCGGAATACCGCTTTGGTCGCGACTTGCACAAGCTGGTGGTCATGCCATTGGCGAAACAGTTGGCACCCTCGAAACCGGGTCCTTTGCCGATGTTGTTGTACTGGACGACAAGGTGTCACCGCTTGCCGGTCCGGGCAATGAGTCGTTCGTCGATGCCTGGATCGTCGGTGGCGACCGGTCGAACATCGAAGCGGTTTACATTGGCGGCAAACGTCGCGTCGAGCGTGGTCACATCGACGGTACCGACGCAAACCGCAGCGAGTTTTCTGAGTGTGTGACGAGACTTCTGCAGGCGTGAAAGAAAAACAACCCGTCAGTCCGTTTATTGTGCGCATGCCCGAGAAGGTGCAAGCACCACTCGTTGTCAGCATTCCGCACACGGGCACCTATGTGCCGAGTGATATCAACGATCGGTTCATATCCGACCGCATTCGTGAGCTGCCGATGACCGACTGGCACCTGCACAAGCTCTACGACTTTCTTGCATCGATCGGTGTCATCTCGATTCACGCGACCTACAGCCGTTTCGTCGTCGATTTGAATCGCCCGCCGGATTCGAGGCCATTGTATCCGGGTCGTTTCGAGACAGGGCTCGTTGCAACAAGAACCTTCTATGGCGATGACATCTGGCTGAGTTCTCCCGATAGTGCCGAAATCGAACAACGTCGTGCTTTGTTTCACGCGCCATATCACGAAAAACTGGAGGAATTGCTGGAGGGTCAACGGGAGAAATTCGGACAGGTGTTTCTGATCGACGCACACAGCGTGTCGTCGAAACCAAGTTTGCTCCATGGAGCGCTGACCGATGACATCTATCTTGGAAACCGGGATGGGTCGTCTTGCGAACCGTGGCTGATCGACACCGTCGCGTCTTCGATGGAATCGAACTATCTGCACGTCGCACGCAACAATCCCTACAAGGGGGGGTTCATCACGGAACATTATGGCAGCCTGCGGGCCACCCAGGCGTTGCAGATCGAAATGTGCCAGCGCGTGTACATGGACGAAGAGGATGATCCCCGGGACCCGTGGATCCTGAAGTCGCCGCATTTCGCAACGGCCCGCGGGCGCCTGAACTCGATGTTCGACGCCGTCATCGAGGAAATCCTGGCACGCATCTAGAAAAACTGGGGTCAGAGAGTAGTTTTTAAGCCCTTGATTCTT
>JAZFZN010000236.1:0-8001 GCA_036475515.1 Gammaproteobacteria bacterium | reverse complement strand
GATGCCATAGTCGTTCCAGCGCTGCCATTGCGGGATCTCGCTGCCCGTCGAAGTGCCGCCGGCCGTGTCGATCGGCAAGACCGCTTCGGCTTCTGCGATCGTTACGATCGGCAGATCGTTGGTCGCTTCGGGGTCGCCGCTGAACAAACGGTAATAATGCGTATCGAACTTGCGGTAACGCAGAGCGGCGCGCACCACAACCGGGCCAATGGTGTCGTCCGGTAGCGTGAAGGCGTAGTGCACGCTGTCAGCCGCACCCGGTGGGATCTGATGGTTGTACAAGACTGTAAAGATATCTTCGGCATTGCGGCGGTCGATGCGCTTGCCGTTGCGGTCGATCACCCAGGCATTGACAAAATGGGACCATCGATCGACTTCGCCGGAACCTGGATTCATCTGTCCTGACGCGCCGACCGTCCGTCCGTTCGCATCGGTCACCGTGACATCCAACCAGACGTTGTTCGAATCCGCCGTCCCCTGGGTGAACACGTGGCCCAGTTTCAGCGTGCGTACGACGACTTCGAGCAGATAACGCTGTCCTCTTTCCAACTGCACGGGTTCGACCCCGATCGGACCGATCAGCTCGCCAGTGACTTCGCCGCCATGCTTCAATGAAAAAATGTCCAGCCGCAGCGCGTCGGTCAGGAACTCGCGGTGGCGTTCGTTGACCCAGTCCGGCATATCGAGCAGATACGGAATGGCCGTGTTGGCCACCGGAAACTGGTGATCCTTGACGCTCAACACACCATCCACCGGTTTCGCGGCGAAGTCATCCGAAGGCCGGGGCGGCATATGACAACCGTTGCAGTTGGTCTGCGTGGCCTTCGGGTAGTAGAAGCTGGTGATCCCATAGCCGGACACACCACTCAGATTGAACGCGTCGTAGTGGTTTTGACCCCGCAACCAGCGGTAATGGTTCAACTCGACCGGCAGGTGCACCTTGTGGCAGGACCCACAAAACTCAGTGGACCGGTGCAAGGGCTTCAGATAACTGCGTTTGTGAAACTCAGGATTGGCCTTGATCAGCGTCTGGTTGATCCAGCGCAACGACTCGTTGTGGCTGAATGCGAACGGATACTGCTCGGGAACCCCGAGTACGTAGTTGGCGTTGCCCTTAACGCCACGAATAGCCTCGACACCGTGGCAGACACTACAGGTGATGCCAGCCTGTGCGGTCGGATGGTCGGGATCGAAGTCCGGATCGTCAAACAATCCGGCAAACAACGGCACCGGATCGTGACAACCGGCACAAAACCGTGTCGCTTCGACATTGCCGTCGCGTTCCAGAGCTTTTTCGCGTGTACCGGCAACTGTGAACGTATAAGCCGGATTATTGAACGACGCGAACCGGTGTACGCCGTGTGACCACTGCTCATGAACATCGGCGTGGCAATCCTTGCAGTAGGCGTCACGCATCAACAGTTCCGCGGCAATCAATTCGCCGCTTGCGGTGGTCGCCAGTGACGGACTGAAGTCCATCGGCTCAGCCAGCGTTTGCTTCTCTGTGTGCATCGTCAGGAAACCGACCACAGCAATGGCCACCGACACCGCTGCGACCCAGGCTCCGAAATGCCAGCGTATACGTGGCCCTGCGAGGCGATGCAACACGAACATCCACGCGACCAGAAAAGGGGCAGCCACGTGCAGCCAGTACGACACTTCGCGGGTATCCGGATTTTTGATCTCGAAGACCGGGATTCCCCGTGTCAACACAACACCGCTGAACAACAGGAGCAGTGACAGAGAAAACAGCGCCACACCGGCCTTGACCGCACGCCGGTTCGGATGCTGGCGACCGAGCCGGCCGTGCAGGAACCCGTAGAAGATCACCGGAATGACCAGCGCCAGACCGAGCACGATGTGGATCAGGAACATGTACTGGTAAAAGCGGTTCTGGTAGGACGCGTCGTGCAGCCATTCGAGCCACGTGACGCCGCCGAGGTACACGGAGTTGACGCACAACAACGCAAAGCCGATCAAAACGGCGTACAGCAGTTTGCGGAGGCCCGGCCCGAGCACCGGTCCCGATTTGTATGTGTTGTTTTCCAACGGTTGAGTCAGCGTCCAGAGCGGTGTCGCGTATTGTACCGATCGTGCAGTTGCTGTGCGAAATCTGACCGCTCCATTTCCCCCGGCAAAGGCCCCAGGGTGCTGCCGTCCCTGGTGTACAAATCCATGTCCTTCGCCCAGCCTTCAGCGGCCAGCACGACGTGGCGTTTCCAGCCAGCTGGGGCAGCGTCCGGTGTTTCGAACTCCAGATGCAAGGAATCGCCGGGTCCGATGATGGCCAGTGCAAAGTCGGCTTCCCGAGCCAGGGCTGTCGCATCGCCTAACATTGTGTAACGACCGGTTTGCGATTTCGTGTCCCACAACGGCAGACGATCGGAAAAATCGTAATCGGGTTTGCGTTGGGGTCCGGTCCTGCGACGGGGGAACCCGATGTGTTCGACAGCGGCGTATTTCAGCGGAATCTCGTAACGCCGTACAGCAGGCGGACTCTGCGACTCGACCAGTGCCAGCCGGTCGAAGTAGATTTCCTGGTTCGTCACCAGCGCAAGCGCATCGACACCTATTGGCAACGGTGGCAAGGGCACCGCGGCCGCACGTGGCATACCGGCCGGATACCCGAACCTGTCGAGTACCGTTTGCCATACGCCGTCGACCCGCGCCTCGAGACTCGGCGGTTCGTAGGCAAGCCCGGCCTGCCAGGCGGCAAAGAAGGTCTGCGAATATCCGTATTCGACCCAACCGTCGAACAGCAACCAGGGTTCGTCGAGTGTGCTCAGATCGCGATCGAATTCCATCACGATACGTTGCTCCTCAGCCAGCAAACCGATGAAGCGCGGGTCTGCGTAACCCGGGTCGGCCGCTTCGAGATCCGTTTTGCGGACGGCCGCAGTGACGTCTTTGCCCCGGCTGTCGGTAACGCGATCCGGATACAGCAGACGTTCGTAGAAGATCGGTTGGCCGGTCGGAAACGGTTCACCCGTCCCCATGCGTTCGTCGAGTGCGAACTGCCAGCCGGGCGGCAGATCGAACACCAGCAGACGGACGCGGTCGACATAGGCCGCCTCTTCCATCGGTTCGGTGATCTTCAATTGATAACGTCCGTCGATTTCGCTGATCGCGTCGTCCGGAATCAGAAAATACTCCCACGGTCTTGGTTCAGCATATTCATTCGGACCGATCGCAAAACCGATTCCACCAACACCGAGAACGTCACTGATGAATTGGAAGCGTTCGCCATTCCATGCGAACAACACCGGACAACTGGCGAGCTGGCGCTGAGTTTCGACGACCCGTTGTAACTCGCCGGTGGCCAGAGACAACTCGGTCTGATAGACGCCGTCCGGCCAGTCGACCACGAGGTAGTCCGTCCTCAATGCACCCCTCAGGCCGAGACTCAGGGGTTGCAGATCCTGTCCGGGACCCGAGAAACGACGCAACAGCCGTGCCCTTGTCCAGTTGCCACCGGCACGGGCCGCGACCTGTGTTCCGATAGCGGACGCATTACTGCGCATCGCCGCACCGGTGTCTTCCTGGCCGGAAAGTGCAAGAGTCAGATACGGGTAGCGGTCGGTCGTGGCATCCCAGACCACGATTCCGTTCGCATCGACACCGAGGATGGCCGGACCTCGCAGGGTTTCGAGGACGCGCCAGTTGCTCGTCGTATCCCCGGCGATTGCTTCCAGCCCGTCGCCGTTGAACCGGTAGGCGTTCCAGTCTCCCTCGCCGGTGATCAGTTCGCTGGCTCCGTCGCCATCAACGTCCGCCAGTGCCAGCTCTGCAGTGGCAACGGATTCGGCCGACACGGTCGTCGTGCCGCTGCCGGGGTCGAAAACTTGCAGACTGCCGTCCTCTGTGGCCGCGTAGAGTTCGGGGAATCCGTCGATGTTCCGATCTTCGACGGCGGCGGCAATCCAGTCGGCGTCGCTGATCGTGTTCCATGCCTCACCACCCGCTTCGTAGTGCCACGTCAGGTGGTTGATGAAGACGTCATTGGGACCATCTGTGTTGATCACCACGATGTCGTCGTCGCGGTCGTGGTCCAGATCGGCGATCAGCACCTGACGGCTCTCCGCGGCCGCGTCTCCGGCGATTCCAGCATCTTTCGCGATCGGACGGAAACTGCCGTCCCGGTTGTTGTTGAACAATTCGTTCGGGCCGTCGGCGTTGACCGCAAACACGTCGAGGTCACCGTCGTGATCGGCATCGAACAACGCCAGGTCGACAGTCCGATAGTCGCCATCGGCAGTACCGGTGTGTTTGGTGACGTCGACCCAGCCTCCTTCGTGATGGTTCCATTGTTCGTTCGCTCCTGCGCGTCCGAGATAAACATCGGTACGACCATCGTTGTCGATATCACCCCACGCCACGGCGAGGACCTTGTCGCGACCGTTCAACGCGTGTGCTGTGTCACGTTCGAATCCATTCCGTATCGCGAGCCAGACCTCGGTCGGTATGTCTCCGTGCAGGAAGAGATCGGTGCGTGTGTCGCCGTTGATGTCTGCCAGCGAAAGCAGGATATTTTCGCTGCGGACAGGCCATTCGGCCAGGCGCCGTGGCTCGGCAAACAACGGCGCGTCCGGTTTGCGGACAACCACTGTTTCGCCGATCGGTTGTGCTTCAGCCTTCGGACCCATACGGGTGTACTTGATCTCAACCAGATAAGCACGCGGCGCATCGGCGAGTAACTGATAGCGTTCGAGGAACGACATTGCTGTATCGGGGCGGTCCAGGCGTTGTAGCGCGAGAAACGCACCGTACAACGCGCTGCGGTTGTAGGGATCGATCCCGATCGCCCGTTCGTACCAGTTCAGCGCCTCGGCCACGTTACCCTGTTGCAACAGCGACTGCGCATAGAAATAGGCCGCATAGGAATCCTCCGGATCCCGTTCGACCACCCGTTCGAAATAATCAAGCGCTTCTTCCAGACGTCCGGCGTTGAATGCAAGGATCCCGAGTACATAGGACGCGCGCGCGTTGTCGGGGTGCTGTTCCAGAACCGCTGTTGCCAGGTCGGCCGCTGCTGCGATGTCTTCCGGGCTCTGCTGATTCAGGATCGAGATCACCAGGTTCAGCCTGAGATCGGAGTCGTCCGGATACTGATCGACCAGCCCGGAAAAGACTTCCTCGGCATCCGCGTACCGGAATTGCCCCATCAGACCGACCGCACTGTTATTGGCGTTGATCGCGTCAAGCGAAAGGTCTGTAGCTTTTTGCGTGCATGCCGCAGTGGCACACAACAGAACGACGCAACAAAAACGGTAGAACATCGGGGCGGTCTCGGTGCGGCTTCGTCCACACTACTTTTTGACTGTGGCGGAGAGGGAGGGATTCGAACCCCCGGTACCCCTAGAGGTACAACTGATTTCGAGTCAGCCCCATTCGACCACTCTGGCACCTCTCCGCGGGAGCGGGCATGATCCGGACCCCGTCAGCGCTTGTCAAATTGCCAATCGGTGGAACCGGAAGACCAATCAGTGCCGCGGTTCCCCCCTGATTTGTGCGACGCAGCAAGGCGGGACTGTGACCTGCACAGCGGTCCCGCCAGCCCCTTCGGCTATGATGCGAACCAAAAGAATCCGACTGATGCTGAGAACGATTCCTTTCCTGCTGGCCGCGGTGTTTCTCGGAACCTGCTCGACGACACCGCCATTAATCGACCAGATCAAAACGCTGGGCGAGTTGCGTGTCGTGACGCGCACCAGTGCAACGACCTACTACGAAGGTGCCGCCGGACCGCAGGGACTGGAATACGACCTTGCCTGGCGTTTCGCCGAGCACCTCGGCGTCGAACTGAACATGTATGCGCTCGACAGTTTTGCCGACGTGCTACCGGAAGTGGCTCAGGGACGTGCACATCTTGCTGCCGCCGGTGTCTCCGTGACCGGTCCACGCAAACGGTTGTACCGATTTTCGGAGCCATACCAGGAAGTCACGCAACAGCTGATCTATCGATACAGAACACAACCGCCGGACAGCCTCGACGATTTCGTTGGCAAGACTCTGCACATAGTCGCCGACAGCAGTCACGCAGACCAACTCGAACGGCTCAAGGCCTACCATCCGGAACTCACCTGGTACGAGGATCCGCAAGCCGATGCCGCAGAACTGATCGCACGCGTGATGAACGGTGAAGCGGACTACACAGTGGCCGACTCCAACGAAGTGCTCGTCACACGTTTTTTCTATCCGGAGATGCGGGTCGCGTTCGACCTCAAGGTTCCGGAACCGATTGCCTGGGCCTTCAATCGTGGCGACGACAGCGTTGCTGTGCTGGCCGACGCCTTTATCTCCGACCTCGAAGAACGCGGCGAACTCGACCACATCAAGGAACGCTACTTCGGCCATGTCGACCGATTCGACTACGTCGGTACGCGTCTTTTCATGCGTCACATAGACGCCCGACTCCCCACATACCGTCAGCTCTACGAGGACGCGGCGAAACAGACCGGCGCTGACTGGCGACTGCTCGCAGCGATCGGCTATCAGGAATCGCACTGGAATCCGAACGCGGTCTCACCCACAGGGGTACGCGGCATCATGATGCTGACGCAGGCAACTGCAAGACAGCTCGGGGTCGACAACCGCATCGACCCCGGCGAAAGCATCTTCGGCGGGGCCCGGTATTTCCTGCAGCTGAAGGAGAAGATCCCGTCCCGGATCCCGGAACCCGACAGAACCTGGATGGCATTGGCTGCGTATAACGTTGGTTTCGGTCATCTCGAAGACGCCCGGCGACTGACCGAGACGAACGGCAAGAATTCGGATCGCTGGGTCGATGTCCGCGAGCATCTGCCGTTGCTCAGTCAACGCAAATGGTATTCAAAAGTGCGTCATGGATACGCGCGTGGCTGGGAACCGGTTGTCTATGTCGACAACATCCGCAGCTACTACGACACCCTGTCATGGGTCGCGGCCGACTCCGAACTCATTGCTAGGGAAGACGAACAGATTCCGGAAGAAACCTGAGCCGCGTGCAAAAACGAACCCGTTTTATTCTGTTACTTGTCGTTGCGTTCGGCGTACTCGCGGTGTGGTTTGTGGTATCGAACCGGCCGCTCGAAACAACCCCTGCCGAACACGCTCTGGTGCTGGGAATCGGCGAACTCGCCGTGTGGGCGGACCACCAACCAGATCCACAACGCGAACGGCTGTCCAAGCGCGCCAACGGAGGCGGTGTGTCGCTGGTGTACGAGTACACCGGTCCGGAAGGTAGTCCGTATCTCAACTACACGATCCATCGCTACGACGATGCCGCGCAGGCGCTGGTCGCTTATCGTCCGTTGTGGCGCAGCGCGGAACTCGGTCTCGGTTTCAAAACGGATGGGTTCGTACTCGAAGAAGTCAATGACCGCTTTGGCTGGGGAGACCAGTCGCGGTTTGCGATCATCAGACAACACGATGAACCGGTCGGCAATCTGTTCGTCGCCGTTCGGGATGAGATTGTGGTTTTCTGCCTGTTCACCGGTGTGTATTTCGAAGAAGGCGAACACTTTTCCGCACTGATCGAACCCGCGCTACAGCGCTTGATGACCTGGGCCAGCAGTTTTGGACCCCTCGCCCGGGCCGCAGATCACCGCCGTGACGCAAAAAACTCCGTCAACAGGGCACAACATTCTTCGGCAAGCACACCGCCGGTTGTATCGATGCGGTGGTTTAGCGTCTCCGAACCGGTCAGATTGAATGCCGTACCGGCGGCACCTGCACGCGGGTCGGCTGCACCGTAGACGAGCCTGCCGACGCGGGAATGTACCATCGCACCGGCACACATCGGGCAAGGTTCGATGGTTACGTACAACGAAACACCGGTTAGTCGATAGTTTCCGAGACTGTTTGCTGCGGCACGCATCGCGATGATCTCGGCGTGCGCTGTCGGATCGTGCGTAGCGATCGGGCGGTTGGACCCCTCGCCAATCACTTCGCCGTCTTTGACGACCACCGCACCGACGGGTACCTCACCTTCCGCCTCAGCCTGCCGCGCCAACTCCAGCGCGT
>JAZFZN010000235.1:0-2745 GCA_036475515.1 Gammaproteobacteria bacterium | reverse complement strand
CTGCACAACGACCATCTGACCGCAGCCGATCTCCTGAAGAGACAATTTTCGACCGCGAAAACAGCAATCGGAAAAGGCGTCAGAAACATCCAGAAACAGTGCAAGCTGACCTACAATCTCGATGACTCTTTCGTCGCAGACGGTTCTCAGTTTGATCACCTTTTTGCTGGTGGCGACGAGTTCAACATCGGAAATCTGACCGTTCAGGTTCTCGACACATGCGGTCATACAGAAGACGGGATTACATATGTGATCGGTGACGCCGCGTTCATCGGCGACACTTTGTTCATGCCGGACTATGGGACAGCACGATGCGATTTTCCGGGCGGGGACGCGGCCGAGTTGTATCGCTCGATCCAACGGCTCTTTGAGCTTCCGGACGACACACGATTGTTCATGTGTCACGACTACATAGTCGATGGCCGAAAACACATGTACCAGACAACTGTCGGCGAGGAGAAATCATCTAACAAACATCTCCATGACGGGGTGAGTGAGGAAGACTTCGTCGAGATGCGCGTGGCACGAGACGCAACCCTGGACGTGCCAAGGCTGATGATCCCGTCGATACAGGTCAACATCCGGGCCGGTCGTCTGCCACCACCAGAGGGCAACGGCGTCACATATCTGAAGGTGCCGGTCACGACGCTGTAGTTTCGGTGACTTGCTTTGTGACCGGATAGCCGTCGGTGCAAGGTACGGTGACGGCTCGACAGCCCTGTGGACGAAAGGGAACGGAGCGTTTATGGAAGTCGATGGCGAGATCGCCCATTCGGACTGCGAGCTGAGCAACTAGCTCTTTTCCAAAGGCAGACTTCGTCGCTCCGCAGGATGCGGTACGATTGATGATTACAACAATAATTCGGGGAGGGCGTCATCTCTGCGCTTTCTGTTACGTGGACGGCCCTGTCTGCATTGACCGGTCTGCTAACCGTCGGTATTTCCTGGTCGTATGTTCGCAGGCGTCTGGCCGGACAAGTCGACGTCGATGATGTGAGTAAATGAGCGAGCCCGGGAATCGTCCCTACTGGCAGTTCCTCGGCAGACCCCGCTACTGGGTCGTGTGGCTTTTCTACTGGCTGGGGAGGCTCATCGTTTTTCTGCCTCTCGACGCGCAGTTGTGGCTCGGACGACAACTTGGCCGGGTCGCGTTTCGGTTCATGGACAAAGAGCGGGACGTTGCCCGACGCAACTACGAGATCTGCTTCCCGGAGAAAACTGGCGAGGAAAGAGAGTCCCTGGTTCGCGAAGTCTTTGCTTCGCTGGGTATGTCGTTTGTCGAGATGGGGTTCGGTTGGTGGGCATCGGAACGCCGGCTGCGGCAGGTCATGGAGATCAGCGGACTGGAACATCTTTTCGCGGCAGCAGAACGGGGCCGCGGTGTCCTCCTGCAGACCGGGCATTTCACGACGATGGAGTTTGCAGCAATGCTCATAGGTCTCGTCGGGCCGCCGGCGCAGGGATTCTATCGTCCGAACCGCAAGAACCCGCTGGCCGACGAGATCATGGCCCGTGGCCGCCTGCGGTTTTCAAAGGGGATGATTCCGAAAGATGACGTACGCAGGCTCGCCAAGGTCCTCAAAGAGGGCTATGTCGTGTGGTACACGTCTGATCAACGGGTTCGGCACGGCAAACGCGAGCACCTCATGCCGTTCTTCGGCGTTCCGGCACGCTGCAACATCGGCACGCCAGTGATCGCACGGATGACGAAAGCGCCGGTCGTGCCGTTTTTCCCGAGACGAATGCGTCGTGATGGGCGTACCGTATATCGAATCGAAGTGTTGCCTGAGTTACAGAACTTTCCGACTGACGACCCGCTCGCGGACACGCAACGCATCAATGAACTTCTGGAGGCGTACATCCGCAAAGCCCCGGAACAGTACCTGTGGACTGTCGCGCGCTTCAAAAAACGCGATCATTTGCCGAATCTCTACGAGGGCATCCTGTCGGACGATGGCGATCACTACATTGGTGGAAAGAAACGATGAGTACCGATAGCGTATCCGGCTCCTGTCTGTGTGGGGAGGTTCGGTTCGAAGCCGGCTTGCCGAGTAACTGGGTGGCGCACTGTTATTGTTCGTTGTGTCGCCGCGCACATGGGGCCGGGTTCGTAACCTGGGTCAGCGTCCCGTCCGAACACTTCCGGATCATTGCCGGCGACGAGTTCTTGACCGAGTATCAATCGTCAGCCGAAGCAAAGCGCAGCTTCTGCAGCCGCTGCGGTTCCACCTTGTTGTTTCAGTCGACGCACTGGCCCGGCGAAACACATGTGGTGCTTGCGAACTTTGATACGGCCGTTGATCGCGCGCCCCACGTCAACGCTTTCGTCGACGACAAAGCCGGCTGGGTCGAACTTCAACATTTGGCCGAATCGGATGGCTGACAAAGCCACGGCCTTTGCACCGGCGTCGGTCGGCAACGTCGGTGTCGGTTTTGACGTGCTTGGCCATGCGATGGAAGGTCCCGGTGATCGTGCAACGGTCACCCGGGTCAGTCGGCTCGGAGTCGTGATCGCAGAAGCACCCGCACAGCTTCCAACCGAACCCGAACGCAATTCTGCCGGCCGCGGTTTGCTGATCCTCGGCGACACGCTCGGTCTTGATTTCGGGTTCGAGGTGCGCCTGGAGAAGGGGATTCCGATCTCGGCCGGGATGGGCGGTTCTTCCGCCAGCGCCGTCGCGTCACTGGTCGCGGCGAACGCGTTGCTGGAGCAACCATTGCCCGGGCGCGAGTTGTTGCGGTATG
>JAZFZN010000234.1:0-3782 GCA_036475515.1 Gammaproteobacteria bacterium | reverse complement strand
GGCTCGGCATTATGCCTCACCCGTATCGCGCTACGGTTACGCGATCTTTTCCGGCAAGATCTTCGAAGGTTTCGACTTTGGTGAACCCGGCGGCGATCAGCAGACGGTGAATCGCGGCTTTCTGTTCGGGTGCGTGTTCCAGCAGCAGTCCACCATGGTTTACGAGGTGGTCGGGTGCGTCGCGGATGATCATCCGGATCGCATTGAGTCCATCCGCACCCGAGACCAAAGCCCGCTCGGGTTCGAAACGGACATCGCCGGACTCGAGATGCGGGTCGTTTTCGGCGACATACGGCGGGTTTGAAACGATGATTGCAAAACGCGTCGCCCAGATCGGATCGAACCAGTCGCCTGTCAAGATTTTCACATTGCGGACGTCATGTGCGCGGGCGTTCGAACGTGCGACAGTCGCAGTTGCCGCCGAGGCCTCGACCGCTGTCACCTGGCAACCCGGTCGTTCCTTTGCAAGAACGACCGCGACGGCTCCGCAACCGGCGCCGAGTTCGAGAACATTCCATTCCGCGGTGTCCGGAATCAAGTGCAACGCGCGCTCGACCAGCAACTCGGTTTCCGGCCGTGGAATCAGCGTGTTCGGGGTGACCGTAAAAGGCAGCGACCAGAATTCACGCTCGCCGGTGATGTACGCGATGGGTTCGCCTTTCCAGCGCCGTTTTGCCAGTTGCTGGTAGCGGCTGATCTGAGCCTGTGTCATCTGTTCCTCGGGCCAGGCGCGCAAATAACTGCGCGGCTTGCCGAGCGCGTGGCAGGCGAGCACCTCCGCGTCGAGTTGCGGTGTTTCACTACGGCTCGTCAGTGCCCGCGTAATGGCTCTGATCTGTGACGCTATTGATTTATCCATCTGCTTGAGCCAAGTTACGGAGCCTCCCGCACCGCATTACCTCGCGCTGAGACCACATCATGACCGTGTACGCGAACGTTCTCGACATGATCGGCGATACGCCACTACTGCGCATCAGCCGGATCGAGACAGGACTGTGCGAACTGTTTCTCAAACTCGAACTCGCCAACCCCGGTGGATCCGTAAAGGACCGCATCGGGGTTTCAATGATCGATGAAGCCGAAAAACGCGGCGACATCAAGCCGGGCGACACACTGGTTGAAGCCACCGCGGGAAACACGGGTATCGGCCTCGCCCTCGTTGCCGCACAACGGGGATACAAACTAAGCCTGGTCATACCGGACAAGATGAGCCAGGAGAAGATCTTCGTCCTCCGGGCGATAGGCGCCGAGGTCATCCTGACGCGCTCCGACGTCGAAAAAGGTCACCCGGACTACTATCAGGATCTTGCTGAACGTATCGCCCGGGAACAAGGAGCTTATTACATAAACCAGTTTGGGAATCCGGACAACCCTCTGGCGCACGAAAAAACGACCGCTCCCGAAATCCTGAGGCAGATGGAAGGGAACGTGGATGCGGTGGTTGTGGGTGTCGGTTCGAGTGGCACGATCGCGGGACTGACGAAGTATTTCAAAGAACATGCGCCCCACATAGAGATCGTGCTCGCCGACCCGAAAGGCTCAGTGATCGCCGACTACGTGAAGACCGGAGAGCTGGGTACCAAGGGTGGTACCTGGCTGGTCGAAGGGATCGGTGAAGACTTCATCCCGAGCATTGCCGATCTGTCGATGGTCGGGGCTGCCTATACGATCGACGACGGCGAATCGTTCTCAACAGCGCGCGAGTTGTTGCTGACCGAAGGTATTCTGGCGGGTTCGTCGACGGGCACACTGCTTGCGGCCGCGTTGAAGTACTGCCGGTCCCAGACTGAACCCAAACGAGTCGTGACCTTTGCCTGCGATACCGGCAACCGTTATCTGTCGAAGCTCTACAACGATTTCTGGATGGAGGACAACGGTTTCATCCGTAGAGAAGAGACCTCCGACCTGCACGATCTGATCGGCCGTCCGCATGCCGAGCATGCAACGGTCACGATTTCGCCGCGTGATGTACTCACGACGGCACACAATCGCTTGCGTAATGCCGGTTTCTCGCAGTTGCCTGTCGTAGAAGAAGATCAGCTGGTTGGTGTGCTGACCGAAGAAGACATCATCCGTTTTGCTTTCGGGAATCCGGACAAGCTGACCGCACCGGTTGCCGAGGCAATGCAGACTGCGTTCGTCAGCGTCCAGAGGGATTCAGAATTGGACAACCTCGTGTCTCTGTTGGAAGTCAAACCCTATGCCGCCGTGATGGATGAAGACCAGTTCCTCGGTTTGATCACCCGTGCGGATGTGTTGAACTATCTGCGCAAGCAACTGTAGAAAGAAAAATGGGGTAGAAAACTGGGGTCAGAGAGTAATTTTTAAGTCCTTGATTTTTAGCGAAACGCGGATTGTCTCAACGGAAGACCAAAAAAATCATGGACTTAAAAATTACTCTCTGACCCCAGTTTTAGGTGGCAGAAATGTCAGAGAAGAAAAAACAAAGTTTCCGAACGCGGGTGATCCATGCAGGGCAGGCGCCTGATCCGACCACTGGCGCGATCATGCCGCCGATCTATGCGACTTCGACCTACGTCCAGAAAAGTCCGGGCCAACACAAGGGCTACGAATACTCGCGCAGCCACAATCCGACTCGTCAGGCTTATGAACGTTGCATTGCTGATCTCGAATCCGGAACGCACGGCTTTGCGTTTGCATCCGGTATGGCAGCCGCTGCTACCGTCCTCGAACTGCTGGATGCCGGTGATCACCTTGTCGCGTCCGACGATCTGTACGGCGGTAGCTTTCGTTTGTTCGATAAGGTCCGCTCGCGTTCGGCAGGACTCGAATTCACGTTCGTCGATATGACAGATCCAGCCAGGGTGACAAAGGCGATCCGGCCGGAGACCCGGATGATCTGGCTGGAAACGCCGACGAACCCGATGATGAAACTCATCGACCTCGAAGCGGTTGCTGCGACTGCAAAACAGCGCGACGTTCTGCTCGTCGCCGACAACACATTTGCGACGCCGTACATACAACGACCGCTGGAGTACGGCTTCGACATCGTCGTTCATTCGGCGACCAAGTATCTGAACGGACATTCAGACATGATCGGTGGTGTTGTGGTCGTCAAGGACGAAGAGCTCGCCGAAAGGACCTGGTTCCTGTTGAACTCCATCGGCGCCATCGCCGGACCATTCGACAGCTACCTCGCGCTACGTGGTCTGAAAACACTGGCGCTGAGAATGGAGCGACACGGCGACAACGCGATGCGTATCGCGCAATGGCTCGAAACGCGGGACGGTGTGACCAGTGTGGTTTACCCGGGACTTAACTCTTATCGACAGCATGAACTGGCCAAGCGCCAGATGAACAGTTTTGGCGGCATGATTACGATCACACTCGACGGCGGTCTGGAAGGCGCACGGCGTTTCCTCGAACGCTGCGAGTTGTTCCAACTCGCGGAGAGTCTCGGTGGCGTCGAGAGTCTGGCCAGCCACCCGGCGATCATGACGCACGCATCGGTTGATCTGGCCATCCGTGAAAAACTCGGGATCACTGACAATCTGGTGCGATTGTCAGTCGGTGTCGAAGACGTCGACGATCTGATCGCGGACCTCGAACAAGCTCTGAGCTAACAATCCGTGCGGCGGGGTAGTTCTTCTCACTTCAATCTTCCGCTTCCGCGGTAAGGGGTGCGCGGTGTGTCTACTCTCAGGACGCTCGCTGCGCCGTCCCTGGCTGCGCTCGCTTCGGAGTCGGCCGGCTAAGCTGTCCTGCAACGCCGGCCTCCTACGACCCTCGAGCAGACACCACCGCACACCCCTGTCATGGCC
>JAZFZN010000233.1:0-2635 GCA_036475515.1 Gammaproteobacteria bacterium | reverse complement strand
ATAAGCTTAAGCACACCACCACCCATGGCCAGGCACCGGAAACCGATATTTCCGTGGCCCCCTTTCCTATACGGCCAACTTTCTCGAACAGCACTTTTGTTTCGCCTATCCTCAAGCTCCGCGATTCTTCGATCTAAAGCCCTTCACTTCGTCGTCGTTCATTTGGTAATTTCCACGTCAACTAGGATCAAGTGGCGTCCCGGTGCTTCTTGGCAAGACTGGCAGTCGACGTAGCCGTATCCCCATCGAAGTACTGCTGCAGGGTTGCGGTGTCCAGTTTCTCCAACAGGTCCGCTGCCACTTTCCGGTCGCCACGGTCGAGTTTTCGTTGCAACTGGTAATTCCGCCCCGCATCAATACCTGCGCAACGGATGATGTTGGCGCAAACAGAGTCGACCGGTTCCAGGCTGTCGTCCGACCGGCGCGCGAGGATAGCCTGCAGGTCATCATGCGCCTTGTCGAGAACCCGGGAGCCACCGAGAGCCAGGTATGCGCCAACGTCGTCGCGAAACATCACTAGAGCATCATTTTCGTCGTCGGGTGAATGTGGCGTGCCGATACGGACGCGCATGACATTTGAAGGAACGATGAGGTTGCGATTCAGCGAGTCGTTAAAAAGCGATACCACAGCCTGTACATCGTACAGTCCGGGTTCGGCAAACGAGAATCCAGCAGCGCCGAAGGTGAGGTTCAAATTCCGAGCAATCGACTGACCATCCGGTACGTTATCGAGCAGCTGTGGATTTGTCTCTCGCATGGCCTGAACGCCCGCTTGGCAGCGCTGCATCATCGGTACCCACAAGTCACCGGTACCGAGATCGGCGCCCCCGATGACACGCCGGATGACAATATCGAGCGAACCCGACTTCGGATCGAGAAAATGCGGCTGCAGATCGAGCGTCTGCCCACTATTGTTGGTCAACTTCACTCCCATAAACACAGGTTGCATAAAGTCGAATACCACGGCATTTGTGACACCCCCTGGACCGGAAAGCTCGAGGCTCAGGAACGTAAGTTCCTGCTCCGGCATATAAGGGACGTAACCGCCGTTTCCTTCGGACCAGTAAGGCACTGTGTGAAAGTCGCGACCGCCGGGAATCACCGCCGAAAGAGGACCATGACGCAGGAATGCTAGCTCGTCGTGATCGAACTTGAAGTCGAAATTGTTCCAGAACTCCGTCTGGTGCCCACCGCCTTTATACTTCGAGTCGTAGTTCATGAACGAAAGAGAATCGGCTCGGCCAACGACACGTTCAAAACGATGTGCGAGGTTCAATGCGTGGCCGAGCTCGTGGACCGTCGTCTGAATCGTTTTACGCTGCCGGTCCAACGGGTAGAAGTTGTCGATTTCCTGCTCAAAAACAGCGCTCCCCTGACGCGGTAGGGTGTCTCCGGAGTCGAACATGATTCCAAGCAGGCCATTCATCGTCGACTCGGACAGGCGCAATAGGTGTAGACCGTTCTTCGCGCTCGTTAATGTCGACTGTGCGTGCTGCACCATTAGTGCGTGTAGTTGCGCAGTTCCCCATTTACCAGGCGGTGGTGGCGCGGGAATCTGGCTAGCCTGCCCCATGTCGAAGCGCGCGAAGCCAGCCTCGGTAAGACACGTTGTGACCGATACCACGTCTCCGTTTGCACGTTGAAACGTCGGCTCCGCGTCGAGACCCGTCTCACGCTCGACTTCCAGCCCAAGCGAACGAAGAGCCGCCTCCTGCCAGTTCGCAACGAAGTTGTGAGCGACGTTTCCGGCAATTCCAGTTGCGGGTGCATCCAGCTCGAGCACCACGCCCGCGGTCTGCTCGTCGCCGTTAATGGTGTCAAGTTGGAGCTTTCCGGTTACCGCGTTACCGTCCTGTCCCTCGGCGACAACTGCAAATTCGCCCGCAGACACGGGTAGCAGCGTACCTGGCGCGGTGCGTACGGTTGCGAGCCAAGTACGTCCACCGCTGGCAGAAATCTGAAATATGTCCAGGCTGATCATGTTCGATCCACTTACGTCTACACGCATCTCGATCCTGCGGTCGCCGTCGCCACCAGTGTACAAGCCATCTAGGGGAACGACGGATGGTGACTCGGGTGGGGTGTCCGGCTGCGGCGGTTCGATTGGCGGATCCGGCTGTGGCTGTTCAGCTGCCAGTTGCAGTGCAGCGATGGCCTGACGCAAACTTGCCGCGGCTGCTTGCAGCGCATTCAACCGCGCCGTCTCTTCAGCGGTCAGTGGTCGTCCCACAACGGATAAACTTGCGATCTCGGAAAGGATTCCTTCCAAGCATCCTTGTAAACAGTGTACGTGTTGACTCATCTTGAACCTCGTCCTTCTGTTTGTTCAATCGGCGGGGTACGTGGTGACGGGTTTCGAACGACCACTTCGGAGCAAGCGCATGCCCCGTTCCCTGTCGGTTGATGTCATAAGTCTGCAGAACAGTATGTACGCGGATAATGTTGTGTTGTCTGTCAACTTATTGACACAACGAACAAGAATGTACATGAGGCATCACGCCCAGAGGTTCTGGATCCGACTTTTTTATGACCATCGAGAATTTCGTATATGACACGGACGCCAGCCTAGACACTATCAAGAAGCGTTGGCTTATACGTTTTACGATCGTCCGGATCGAAGTTTACGGCGTGACCA
>JAZFZN010000232.1:0-4322 GCA_036475515.1 Gammaproteobacteria bacterium | reverse complement strand
CCGGAGACGAGTCCTGGTGTGCAATCCACAGACGCGAATCGCGTTTCAGACGCAAGCCCGCTCGTGAACCGGATCCGGCGCTTGCTGAACTCGTGGCCGCGGCGCGAAAGGATCCAGACCTGGACGTACAGATCGTACCCGTCGGCATTTTCTGGGGGCGGGCTCCCGATCGGGAACAAAGGGGCCTCAGCGCGCTGTTTGCAGACAGCTGGGGTTTTGCGAACCCGCTCCAGCGTTTCTTTACGATCCTGTTCCATGGTCGCCAGTTGCTCGTACAGGTAAGCAAACCCCTGACGCTCAGACAGCTCGTGGATGAGGGTCTGGATGAAAAAGCGACGACACGAAAACTTTCGCGAATCTTGCGTGTGCACCTGCGCCGGTTGCGTGTCGCGACGATCGGTCCGGACTTGTCACATCGCCGAATGCTCGTCGACCAGGTGCTGCAGACGCGCTATGTACGCGCCGCAATCGAAGCCGCCGCACAGCGTAGAAAAATAGAAGTCCATGAAGCGGAAAGGATCGCGCGCCGTTATGCCAACGAGATCGCCGCTGAGTACTCTCAACCGGTTATCAGGTTTTCGGAACGCGTGTTGGCATGGTTGTGGAACCGGCTCTACGACGGTATCGAGTTGTACAACGTCGAGAACCTTAAAGAAAACACGTCGGGCAACGAGCTCGTGTACACGCCTTGTCATCGCAGCCATATCGACTATATGCTGCTCTCGTGCATCCTCTATTCCCAGGGATTGATGCCACCCCACATCGCCGCCGGCATCAATCTGAACTTGCCGATTGTCGGTCGTTTCCTAAGGCGCGGTGGCGCATTCTTTCTGCGTCGCAGTTTTCAGGGAAACAGGCTCTATGCAGCTGTTTTCCAGCAGTATCTCGCCTCGAATCTGGTCCGCGGTGTGCCGATCGAATACTTCATCGAAGGCGGTCGCAGCCGCACGGGACGGCTGCTGAAGGCAAAAGGCGGCATGCTGGCGATGACCGTTCGCAGTTTTCTGCATGACTCCCGCCGGCCCATCGTGTTCCTGCCAGTCTATATCGGTTTCGAAAGGCTTGTAGAAGGCGGATCCTACATCAGTGAACTGTCGGGCGAAGAGAAGAAAAAGGAAACGGTACGCGATCTCGTGAAAGCGCCGAAGTATCTGAAGGGAGACTTCGGAAACGTGCACGTCAGTTTTGGCGAGCCCGTCAAGCTGGCCGAGAAGCTGGACGCGACGGTGCCCGGTTGGCGTGACGAAACCTACACGCTGGGGGACAGGCCGGAGTGGCTGGATGGGCTGGTCCAGGATCTTGGCGACGAAATCCTCGTGTGCATCAATGACGCGGCGGTTGTTACACCGGTTAACCTGATTGCGACGGCGCTTCTCTCGATGCCCCGTCAGGCGATGACGGAGCAACAGTTGTTGAGACAACTGGAGCTGTACGTGCAATTGATGGACCTGGCTCCGTACTCGCCCCTGGTGTCCATACCGATGCGCGATGCAGAGGAAATCGTCTCGTACACCGAACGGATGAAAATACTCGTGCGCGATAAGCACAAACACGGCGACATCATGTTTCTTGAACCAGGAAACGCCGTTTTGTTGACTTACTTCCGAAACAACATCGCGCATGTTTTTGCGCTGCCCGCGCTCATTGCAGCCTGCTTCGTAAACAACCGAAATCTCGACTACGACACGGTGATCCGGTTGTGCCGGTTTGTCTATCCATACATACGATCGGAGCTGTTTCTTCGCTGGGAAGACGAAGGACTGGAAGGCGCGGTGAACCGCAATCTCGATGCTTTCGCCGAGCTGGGGTTGCTCGAGAAAGAGCCGGACGGACAATTCCGGCGTCCGGATCCAGGCAGCCCCCAGTCAGCAAGGCTGCTAACGCTTGCACAGGGTATGCAGCAGACATTGCAGCGGTTCTATTTGACGATGGCGGTGCTGTTGATTCGCGGGCCCAATACGGTATCGCACAATCGGCTCGAGAACGAATGTCAGACCTACGCAAGACGCCTTTCTGCGCTGTACGAATTCAACGCACCGGATTTTTTCGACAAACGCCTGTTCCGCAACTTTCTAAACGCGTTGAAGGAACACGAGGTGATCAGCACAGATGAAAAAGGAACCATCGTGTTCGATGAATCGGTCGGCGAAAAAAACGTCGACGCCAACCTGTTGCTGAGAGAAGCCGTCCGGCACAGGATCCTGCAAGTCATCCAGGAATGAAGGTGGTTCGGGGACTGTTGGTACTCGTCGCGATCACGGCTGCGAGCGGTTGCGCGTCGCTGATCACGCGTTCAGATCGGGAATCAGTTCGCTCTGAAGTCTCTCGATTTCGTCTTTCAGCATAAGCTTGCGTTTTTTCAGCCGCTTCAACTGAAGATCGTCGCAGACACCGCTGTCCTGCATGTGCATGATGACGTCGTCAAGATCGCGGTGTTCGATCCTGAGGTCCTTGAGTTTCCGCAGGTTGCTGAATGCTTCGGTGTCGACGTTGTCTTCGCGCATGTTTAACGCATTGTTGTCCGCTGCGCTCGGGGGAGGGCGACTCGCGACTCGGGCGTGCGCACAGGTCCGGCCGGCCATTCTGGCACTGGTCTGATTCTAGCACCGACAGCGCGTCGCGTGGCTTTCAAGGGGCGCGCCAGTCCTGGCTATCGTCGCCAAAGACGAGAAAGTGCGGGTTCAGCAGGTCATCCTCTTCGTTGTATCGCAGTGGATTTCCCTCTGTGTCGGTGACATATCCGCCGGCGCACTCGACAACGGCTTGCGCGGCTGCCGTATCCCACTCGCAGGTCGGGCCCAGGCGCGGGTAGATGTCCGCTTGTCCTTCCGCAACCAGACAGAATTTCAATGAACTGCCCATCGGCGTGAGTTCATGTTCACCCAGTTTCTTCAGATAGTCCGCGAGTTCGGGCCCTGGATGTGACCGGCTGCCGACGACCCGGATTGGTTCGCCGGTCTTCTCGCTGACCTTGATCGGTCGGGGCCGCCCATAGCCGGTTTGTTTGAAGGATCCAACGTCTTCGGCCCCGTAATAGCACACCTCCGAAACCGGCACATACACGACGCCGAGAATCGGCTTGTGTTCGCGGATCAACGCGATGTTGACCGTGAACTCACTGTTGCGTTTGATGAACTCCTTCGTTCCATCCAATGGGTCGACGAGCCAGTATTTGATCCAGTCCTTCCTCTCCTCGAACGCGGTGTGAGTCGACTCTTCTGACAATATGGGCAAGTCGGGTGCAATGGCGTGCAAACCTTTGACAATCGCCCGGTTCGAAGCCAGGTCGGCGGCCGTAAACGGGGATTTGTCATCCTTCGTATGGACGGCAAAGTCGCTGTTGTAAATCGCGAGTATCTGCCTGCCGGCGTCACGTGCGATATCAATCACATGTGGCAACAATATCTTGTAGTTGTTTTCTGACATGCTGTGTGCCGTTGACACGTGGGATTATGATAGCCCCGATGGACGCCAACGTAACAGTACTGGTTCCATGGACCGCGATCGAGACGGTTCTTCTCGACATGGACGGCGTACTGCTGGATCTGCGTTTCGACAACTACTTCTGGAACGAACTCGTTCCGAGCCGCTACGCTTCTGTACGCGGTCTCGACGAAGCGGAGGCAATCCGTCGTCTCAAACCCGTTTTCGATTCCAGACGCGGGACACTCGAGTGGTATTGCCTCGATTTCTGGAGTGATGAACTGGGTCTCGATCTGGCCGCCATGAAGCAGGAAATACGCGAGCAGGTGAGCCTCTTGCCGGAGGCAGACAGATTTCTGGACGCGGTACGCGCACGAGGCAAACGCCTTGTGCTGGTCACAAACGCGCACCGAGATGCGCTAACGATCAAGGCCGGACATACAGGTCTGACAAGTCGGTTTGATGCCGTCTACTCGGCTCACGACTTCGGCTTACCGAAAGAGGACCTGACTTTCTGGGAAGCGCTCAGAGTCGAGGAACCGTTTGAACCGGCACGATCGTTGTTGATCGATGATTCGTTGCCTGTGCTAGAAGCCGCGTCCTCGTTCGGAATCGCGCATCTGGTGGCTGTTTGCAGACCCGACAGCAGCCGGGCGGCCCGCAAGATTGCCGCCTTCCCGGCGGTTCACTCGCTCGAAGAACTGTTGAACGAAGAAGCCCGGACGGATTAGTCCTTATTTGGTCGGGGTGTGGCGCCTGCGAGATCGTCTGCGCGAACCCTTTTCTTGCGATCGCCTACTGCCACCGTGTGAACCTTTGCTGCTCGCTCCCTGATGTGGACGTTTCGGTTTCCTCGGTGGACGTTTCAACTCATCGACGAGCATCCCGGGTTCAATTGT
>JAZFZN010000231.1:0-3863 GCA_036475515.1 Gammaproteobacteria bacterium | reverse complement strand
CCATCTTGCGCATGTCCTGCTCGTGATGCAGCGCGATGATCACGGACCCCGCGGCAAGGAACAACAACGCTTTGAAGAACGCGTGGGTCATCAGATGGAAAATACTCGCCGCGTAAGCAGAAACACCGAGTCCCACGGCCATGTAACCCAGTTGAGAGATGGTCGAATAAGCGATAACGCGTTTGATATCGTTCTGGACGACCCCGAGCAAGCCCATAAAGATCGTCGTGATCGCACCGATGACCAGCACGAAAGACAACGCCGTTTCCGAATACTCGAACAACGGTGACATCCGCGCGACCATGAAAATGCCCGCGGTCACCATTGTTGCGGCATGGATCAGCGCCGAGATCGGTGTCGGACCTTCCATCGAGTCCGGTAGCCATACGTGCAACGGCACCTGAGCTGATTTGCCCATCGCACCGAGGAACAACAGGATACAGATCAGCGTCATCGCCGAAACGCCGATATCACTGGTCAGCTGATAGCTGTGTCCGGCGATATGAGGCGCGGCCGCAAACACCGTCGCATAGTCGAGCGTACCGGCGTAGTACAACACGGCGGCAATGCCAAGCAGAAAACCGAAATCGCCGACCCTGTTGACGATAAAGGCTTTCAGATTCGCACGGATCGCCGACTCGCGTGTGAACCAGAAACCGATCAACAAGTAGGAGACCAGCCCGACCGCTTCCCAGCCAAAGAACAACTGCAGGAAGTTGTTCGACATCACGAGCATCAGCATCGAGAACGTAAATAGCGAGATGTAGCTGAAGAAGCGCTGATAGCCCGGATCGTCCTTCATGTAGCCGATCGTGTAGATATGCACCATGAACGACACAAAAGTGACGACAACCATCATCAGAGCCGTCAAACGATCGATCAGGAATCCGACTTCAAAAGTGATCCCTTCGCTGACCGCCCAGGTATATACCGATGTGTTGTCGGTTCCTGCCCCGTCGATCAGCATGTTTTTCATGACCAGCATCGACAACACGAACGACACACCGACGCTGAGGATAGTTACGGTGTGCGCACCGACGCGTCCGATGACCCGTCCACCGAGACCGACGATCACGGCGGCTACCAGTGGCAGCAACGGTATCGCGAGATAGATCAGCTCCATATCCACCGCGTCGCTACCCCTTCAGAGTGTCCAGTTGTTCGACGTCAATGTTGTGTTTGTTTCGAAACAACACGACGAGGATCGCGAGGCCGATCGCAGCTTCTGCCGCGGCAACGGTGAGGATAAAGAACACGAAAACCTGCCCGGCGGTGTCGTCGAGATAACGGGAAAACGTGATGAAGTTGAAGTTCGCCGACAACAACATCAGCTCGAGACACATCAGCAGCAGGATCAGGTTTCTGCGGTTGATGAAAATCCCGGCGACGCTGAGGCAAAACAGGATTCCGGCGAGCAACAAATAATGTGACGGAGGAATCATGATCTCCTGTCCTCCGCGTCCATACTCACCAGACGCAGGCGGTCTTTTGCACGCACCGCGACCTGGCGGGCGATGTTCTGCTGTTTCAACTCGGGCCGCCGGCGCATCGTCAGTGCAATCGCCGCGACGATTGCGACGAGCAGAATCACGGCCGCGATCTCGAATGGGTACAGATAATCGGTATACAACACCGAACCCAGCTCTTTGGTATTGCTGTATCCAGCCGGCTTTGGCTCCGGGACGTCGATAAACGAGATCCCAAGCGTCTTTGCCCAGACGACATAGCCGATCTGGAACGCGACGACCAGCGTCACCGCCGCGGCCAGCGGCGCATAGCGCGTAAACCCTTCACGCATCCGTTCGGTGTTGATGTCGAGCATCATGACAACGAACAGGAACAACACCATTACGGCACCGACATAGACCAGGACCAGTACGATCGCGAGAAACTCGGCCTCGGCCAGCAGCCACAGAAATGCGCTGTTCACAAACGCCAGGACGAGAAACAACGCAGCGTGTACGGGGTTGCGCGACGTAATGACACCGACCGCGGCACCGATCAGGATCGTTGCAAAGAGATAGAAGAGTATTTCGTGAAATGTCATCGACAACTCACCGGTACGGTGCATCCGCGGCCCTGTCGGCCGCGATCATGGCTTCATATTTGTCACCGACGGCGAGTAACTTGTCTTTGGTCATGATGTTCTCGCCACGGTTTTCCATATGGTATTCGTGAATTCGTGTTTCGACGATTGCATCGACCGGACAGGCTTCTTCGCAGAAGCCGCAGTAGATGCACTTGAACAGGTCGATGTCGTAACGTGTCGTGCGCCTAATACCGTCTTCGCCGACATCCGAATCGATCGTGATCGCCAGAGCCGGACAGACCGCTTCGCAGAGCTTGCATGCGATACAACGCTCTTCGCCGTTCGGGTAACGCCGCAATGCGTGGAGCCCGCGGAAACGCGGCGACTGCGGCGTTTTCTCCTCCGGATAGTTCAACGTTATTTTTGAACGCAACATGTTGCGAAAGGTGACATTCAGGCCTTTCAGCAACTCCCACAGGAAGAACGTTTTGAAAAAACTCGTGACCCGGTTCATGACCATGGCCCCACTTTGAAATACGCCATCATGCCTTCGACGAAGATCCAAATGATCGTGATCGGAATGAATACCTTCCAGCCCAGACGCATGATCTGGTCGTAGCGATAGCGTGGAAAAGTTGCGCGATACCACAGATAGACATACAGGAAGATCGCGGTCTTCGCTGCGAACCATAAGAAACCGGGTTTCGCAAGCCAGGTATCACCCGCTATACCCTCGAACGGCGACAACCAGCCACCGAGGAACATGATCGAGGCAAGAGCCGCGATCAGGATCATGTTTACGTATTCGGCGACGAAGAACACCCCAAATGCCATACCCGAATACTCGACGTGAAAACCGGCGACGATCTCGGACTCACCTTCGGCCACGTCGAATGGCGCGCGATTGGTCTCGGCGACACCCGAGATCCAGTACACGAAGAACAACGGTAACAGTGGCAACCAGAACCAATGGAAGAATCCACCGGTCTGGGCCTCGATGATCTTGCCGATGTTCAGACTGCCGGCAGCCATCAGGACGCCGACCAGGGCGAAACCCATCGCGATCTCGTAGGCGACGATCTGAGCGGCCGACCGCATCGCACCGAGGAACGCATACTTCGAGTTCGTAGCCCAACCAGCGAGGATCACACCGTAGACACCGAGCGAAGTCAGCGCGAGCAGGTACAAGAGTCCCGCGTCGATGTCCGCAAATACGAACTGCGGACCGAACGGAATAACCGCCCAGGTCGCAAGAGCCGGAACGATCGACAGGATCGGTGCGCTCAGAAACAGGAACCGGTTCGCGTTGGTCGGAAGGACGATCTCCTTGAGCATCAGTTTGAGAACGTCCGCAAAAGGCTGCAGAAGCCCGAGTGGGCCAACCCGGTTAGGACCGACACGCGCCTGCATCGAACCGATAACCTTGCGTTCCGCATAGGTCAGATACGCCATCGACAACACCAGCGCGACGATGACCGCGACGATCTGAATCGTCAGGATGATGACGTCCGGCAACCAGGCAGGCAGGCGTTCGATCAACGACTGCCACCAGTTCATGAAACGGCCTCCCCGGCATTGTGGGTGTTCTGCAACGGCACAGAACGACGCACGAGTGCGTCGGTTGCATAGATCGGGACGTCGGCGGGTGCGGCGCCCGCGGCGCTGGCTGCTTCCAGCGCACGCCGTCCGTTGAAGGCATTGTTGCCTTCGATTGCGCCGATTTTTTCGAACACCTCGACACGCAGGTCTTCGATACTTTCGTATTCGAACCCGGAGAGCCCCAGCCAGTTGCCGAGTACACGCAGGACCTTCCAGCCTGGTCTTGCTTCGCCAA
>JAZFZN010000230.1:0-7813 GCA_036475515.1 Gammaproteobacteria bacterium | reverse complement strand
GTGACAAATCCGGTGCCGGTACCGATCTCGAGTATCTCATCGCTGTCCTTGAGGTCCAGCGCCTGCAACATCCGGCCTTCGACACTGGGTGAGAACATCACCTGTTCGTGGGCCAGCGGAATCATCGTGTCGGCGAAGGCCAGTTTCGTGTACGCGTCGGGTACGAACTTCTCGCGTGGCACCGCGCTGACCGTCTCGAGGACCTTTGGGTCGAGTACTGCCCAGGTACGCAGTTGTTGCTCGATCATCTGTTCGCGGGCGGCTTCGATATTCATATTGTTTCCAGGCCATTTCCCGGACGCAACACAGCGCCGAGAGGGTACGGAGTTTAGCAAGCACTGACAAGTGGGGATTTGGGAATTATGGTGAGTTAAACTACGCAGGTTTGGTGCGTTCGGTTATGCTAACCCCTTGTATTAACAAGGGAGAAGGCCGGGCGCGTTTTTCGCCGCAGCTAGGCGCGGCGTGCGCGAGGTGTGGGCATGGGCGGGATATCGGAAGACTTGCTGACGCGTACTGCGCGTCTGTCGGAAGAGGTTGCACAACCCCTTTCGGGTTCTAGAAAAATATACGTTCCAGGACATCGTGCTGATCTGCGGGTAGCGATGCGCGAGGTCCGTCAGACTCCGACGCCCGCGAAGTCGGGGCCGCAAACAAATCCTCCGATCACCCTGTACGACACTTCAGGCCCTTACACGGATCCCGACGCGGAACTGGATCTGCACCAAGGACTGCCAAGGCTGCGCGAGGCGTGGATCGAAGAACGCGGCGATACCGAAATACTCAACGACTACACGTCGGCGTACGGACGTGCGCGTGGCAACGATGAAAGCACGAGACATCTTCGCTTCGGCAATACGCCGAGGCTGCGGCGTGCAATCCACGGTGCGAATGTCACGCAGATGCACTACGCACGTCGCGGTGTCACTACATCGGAAATGGAATACGTCGCCATCCGGGAAAACGTCCGACTCGAAGAACGGAGAGAAATCTATGCGGCCGCCGGTTTGTTGAAACGTCACGCCGGCCAAAGTTTTGGCGCCAATCTGCCGGAACAGGTGACGCCGGAGTTTGTGCGTGACGAAGTTGCGGCAGGTCGCGCGATTATTCCGTCGAACATCAACCACCCCGAAAGCGAACCGATGATCATTGGTCGCAACTTCCTCGTGAAAATCAACGCGAACATCGGCAACTCCGCCGTGACCTCGTCGGTGGCCGAGGAAGTCGAGAAAATGGTCTGGGCGACGCGCTGGGGGGCCGACAACATCATGGATCTGTCGACTGGCAAGCACATTCACGAGACGCGCGAATGGATCATCCGCAATTCGCCCGTGCCGATCGGGACCGTACCGATTTATCAGGCACTCGAAAAAGTTGGTGGAAAACCGGAAGAACTGACCTGGGACATCTTCCGCGATACCTTGATCGAGCAAGCCGAACAGGGTGTCGACTACTTTACGATACACGCGGGTGTGCGTCTGCCGTTCATCCCGTTGACTGCCAATCGTGTGACGGGAATCGTCTCGCGTGGTGGTTCGATCATGGCGAAGTGGTGTCTTACCCATCACAAAGAGAGTTTTCTGTACACGCACTTCGAAGACATCTGCGAAATCATGAAGGCCTACGATGTGGCCTTTTCACTAGGCGACGGTTTGCGTCCCGGATCGATTGCGGATGCAAATGACGAAGCGCAGTTTGCGGAGCTGAATACCCTCGGGGAGCTGACACAGATCGCCTGGAAGCATGACACCCAGGTCATGATCGAAGGTCCCGGTCACGTACCGATGCAGCTGATCCGTGAGAACATGGACAAGGAACTCGATGCCTGTTCGGGAGCCCCGTTCTACACCCTCGGCCCGCTGACGACCGACATCGCACCGGCCTATGACCACATCACCTCCGCGATCGGCGCGGCACAGATCGGCTGGTATGGCACAGCGATGCTGTGCTACGTGACTCCGAAAGAGCACCTCGGACTACCCGACCGTGATGACGTGCGCGAGGGAATCATCTCCTACCGGATCGCAGCACATGCGGCAGATCTCGCGAAAGGCCACCCGTTTGCACAATTGCGCGACAACGCATTGTCGAAAGCACGTTTCGAGTTTCGCTGGCAGGACCAGTTCAACCTCGGGTTGGATCCCGAACGCGCGCGTGAATACCACGATGCGACCTTGCCAAAGGAGGCTCACAAACTCGCGCACTTTTGTTCGATGTGTGGGCCACAGTTCTGTTCGATGAAGATCACGCAAGATGTGCGCGAGTATGCGGCGCAGCGTGGTATTGCCGAGATGGATGCCGCCGTGGCTGCCGGTATGGAAGAAAAAGCCGAAGAGTTTCGTGCCCACGGCAGCCAGGTTTACGAAGAGGTCTGATCCTTGAGCCACGACCCGAATTTCGATGAGAGCGAAGTGCAGGAAGTCGACGTAAAGAGGCTCGAGCCCGATCACTTGTTCAGCGAACTCGCCAAGCGATTGGCCTGTGGCATCGTGATCTATTCCGACACGATTCTGTACGCAAACGACAAGCTCGCGTCGATGACCGGTACCGCTCAGGATGAACTGACCGGTCGTGCGGTCACCGAGTTGATCCACCCCGAGGATCGCAATATCGTCCATTCTCTGACACATCAGGAACCAAAGAAACGGTCAGCGACTTCTGTCGCGGTCAAAATGCTCGACGATCGCGGTGAACCGTTCTGGGTCGAGTTCAAGGCCGCGCCGATCGAGTTCCGCGGTGTTCGTGCGACGATGGCGGTCGTCATCGACCATCGGCGCGACCGGTTCAACCGGAATCCGTCTGAAGACCACCATCGTGCGCACACCACGTTGATGTCGATCAGCGACGGGATCATTACGACCGATCGGCGTGGCCGAATCGACTACATGAATCCGGCCGCAGAGAAACTGACCGATTGGCGTTTTGAGGAGGCCATCGGACGTTCGCTCGGCGAACTGATTAGCCTCGTCGACGAAACAGATCGACGCGCACTGGACGATCCGGTGGAGCTTTGCCTGCGAGAGGGAAAACGCGTATCTATCGGAGGTCGTGCGGTTCTGATTTCACGTGGTGGCGATTGCGAGTATTCAATCGAGTTGACCGCGACACCGATCGGCGGCGACAAAGCGGCAGCGTCCGGTGTGGTCGTACTGTTGCACGACGTGACCGAGCTGCGAGGTGTGGCGCGCCGTGAGTCCTACCAGGCCAGCCACGACGCACTGACCGGTTTGTACAACCGGCGCGAATTCGAAAAACGCCTCGAAGTAGCACTTGAGAGTGCACGGGCCGGTCGTGCGGTACACGCGTTGTGCTATCTCGATCTCGACGGATTCAAGGTCGTCAACGACACCTGTGGACACATCGCTGGTGACAACATGCTGCGCGAGATCGCGGGGATCATCAAAGACGAAGTGCGCGACTCGGACTCGGTCGCACGGGTCGGCGGTGACGAGTTTGGTGTTCTGCTCGTTGGATGTCCATTGCCGAAAGCCTGTCAGATCGCCGACGACATTTGCAGGGCCGTGCGCGATTTCCGGTTCGTATGGCGCGACAAGATATTCGATGTCGGCATCAGCATCGGCATCGTCGAGATGAGTAGGGAAAGCAGCAGTGTCCTGGATGCGTTGTCGGCGGCCGATTCGGCTTGCTATGTCGCAAAACAACGCGGGCGTTCACAAGTACACGTGTATTCGGCCCGCGACGAACAGGTCGCGCGCGAAAGCGGCGAGATCAAGTGGCTGCAGGAGCTGCAGCACGCGATCCGCGAAAATCGTTTCGAACTGCACAGCCAGGCGATCGTTTCGTTGACCGGTCCGACCGGTCCGGCCTGCGAGATCCTGTTGCGGATGCGTGACCACACCGGTCAGGAAGTCACACCGTCTTCATTCATGCATGCTGCGGAACGTTACCGGTTGATGCCTTCGATCGATCGCTGGGTCGTGCAGACAGCATTTACTGCACTGCGGTCGGGTGCACTGAGTCTTGCCCAGAATCGCAGTTGCACAATCAACCTGTCCGGGCAGACGCTCGGCGATGCTCAGTTTCTCGAGTTCGTCGTCGATTGTCTCGACCGCACTGGCGTTGCACCGGAGAAAATCTGTTTTGAAATCACCGAAACCTCCGTCGTTACGAACCTCGAGCACGCGCAGCGTTTCATCGACGTGTTGCACGGCATGGGCTGCCAGTTTGCACTCGACGATTTCGGTAGCGGTCTTTCGTCGTTCGCGAACCTGAAAAACCTTGCGATAAACTATTTGAAAATCGATGGTTCATTTATTCGCACTTTGCCGAGTGACATGATCAATCGCTCGATGGTCGCCACGATGATCGAACTCGCAAGAACACTTGGAATTCGGGTCGTGGCGGAACAGGTCGAGGATCAGCACATCCTCAGCGAAGTCCGCCAGCTCGGTGTCGACTACGTACAGGGCTTCGGTATCGAACGTCCGCGGCCGCTTCGGGTCGTGCACTGACCCCGTTTTCTTGCGTCCCGCAGCGTGCGCCCTACAATACGCCGCTCGACCGGCACCGGCCGGACCCGGACGGTTCGGGACAGGAAGTCAAACCTAAGGGAAAAGCATGGACACCAGTCTGTACCCGCTGATTGCGGGGAGTCTCGGCTTGCTCGTCGCGTTTTTCATCTACATGTACATCCTCCGCTGGCCGGCGGGAGAGGGTGATGTAGCCGGCGTCGCAGATGCGATTCACGACGGCGCGATGACCTTCATACGGCGTGAATACAAGATCATGTGGACGTTCGTGCTGATCGTTGCGGTTGCGATCTACATGACGCCCGAACTGGGGTGGCGCACCGCGGTGGCTTTCGTGGTCGGCGCTTTCTGTTCTTCGGCCGCCGGTGGCATCGGTATGTACACCGCGACCAAGACCAATGTCCGCACATCGGTTGCGGCGCGCGATGGCGGCGCCGCACCGGCACTGACGCTGGCGTTTTTCGGTGGTTCGATCATGGGGTTGGCGGTCGCGGCGCTCGGGCTGCTGGGGCTGGGTACACTCTATTACTACTTCGGGGGCAATCCGGACACCGCACACGTATTGCACGGGTTCGGCATGGGTGCGTCGTTGGTGGCGTTGTTCTCCCGTGTCGGGGGCGGCATCTTCACGAAGAGTGCCGACGTCGGCGCCGACCTGGTCGGCAAGCTCGAAGCCGGGATTCCGGAAGACGACCCGCGTAACCCGGGTGTGATTGCAGACAACGTCGGCGACAACGTCGGTGACGTCGCAGGCATGGGTTCGGACATTTTCGAGTCTTATTGTGGTTCGATGATCGCGACCATTGCGATCGCATCGACCATGTCGGCGACCGTGGTCGCATTGCTCGGTGCCCGCGAGGGTCTGATGGCATTGCCGTTGTTGCTGGCGTCTGTCGGCATCGTCTGTTCGATCCTCGGCATCCTGATCGTCAAGGTTTTTTCGGCAAAGTCTCCCGAAGTGGCCTTGCGGATCGGTACGCTGTCAGCGGCCATCCTGTTCATCGGTGCGGCCTGGTTGGTCATGGGCGATCTCGGTGTCAACACGCAGGTCTGGGGCGCGGTCGTTGCCGGTGTGATCGGCGGCATGATCATCGGGCTGGTGACCGAGTACTACACCAGTGGTGCGCCGATTCGCAAGATCGCAAGGGCCGGTGAAACCGGACCGGCGACTGTGATGATCGCGGGTCTCGCGATCGGCATGCAATCGGTAACGGTCCCGATGTTGACAATCAGCGCGGTGATTTTCTTCGGCAACCATTTTGCCGACCTGTACGGCGTCGGCATCGCAGCGGTCGGCATGCTCGCCACTGTCGGCATCACGATGGCGATCGATGCTTACGGTCCGATTGCAGACAACGCCGGTGGTATTGCCGAAATGGCCGGTATGGGTGATGAAACACGCAAAATCACCGACTCGCTCGACGAGGTCGGCAACACGACCGCAGCGATCGGCAAGGGTTTTGCAATCGGTGCCGCGGCACTCGCTGCGCTGGCCATCATCACTGCGTACATCGAGGTCGTTGGCCACCTCAACCCGGGCTTCGAACTGAAGATCAACGACCCTGACGTGCTGATCGGCATGTTCCTCGGTGGCATCTTCCCGTTCCTGGTTGCCGCGATCACGTTGACAGCGGTCGGCGATGCGGCTTTCGACATGATTCGTGAGATCCGTCGCCAGTTCAAAGAGATCCCCGGGCTGCTGGAAGGCACGGGCAAGCCGGACTATGTGCGTTGCATCGACATCGCGACGACCGCAGCATTGCGTCGCATGATTCTTCCAGGTGTGCTGGCTGTCGGTGCACCGGTGGTCGTCGGTTTCTGGCTCGGACCGGAATCGCTCGGTGGCATGCTGGCTGGCGCTTTGCTCGGTTGCGTGTTGCTGGCCTTGTCCATGGCGAACTCCGGTGGCGCCTGGGACAACGCCAAGAAATACATCGAGAAAGGCAACCTCGGTGGCAAGGGTTCCGACACCCACAGGGCGGCGGTCGTCGGCGACACCGTCGGCGATCCGTTCAAAGACACATCGGGGCCGTCGATGAACATTCTGATCAACGTGATGGCGATCGTCAGTCTGGTGATCGCACCGATGTTGTAACTTCCAAAATGGGGTCGGAGCATGCTCCGACCCGGTGCCGAGCAGTGCCAGAGCGGGGTCAGACCTGCTCCGACCCGGTGCCGAGCAGTGCCAGAGCGGGGTCAGACCCTGCTCCGACCCGGCACTGAGCAGTGCCAGGGCAATCAGGGTTTGAACATCGTTTTCAGTTTCTTTGGAACCAGTTTGTTCTTCAGTTTCACGTAGACGGGCAGGCCGTCCTTGTACGGCGGATAGTCTTCGCCGCGAATCAGTGGTTCCAGATAACGTCTGCAGGACGCTGTGATTCCAAAGCCGTCCCTGTTGATGAACCGCCGTGGCATTGCTTTTTCCTTGTTGGCGACCTGGCTGAGTTTTGCAGTACCGACCTTCCAGCGATAAGGCTTGTCGGACGTGCGTACGATAATCGGCATGACCGCGTCCTCGCCTTTCACCGCCAGCTCGATGGCCGCCTTACCCATCGCATAGGCCTGATCGACGTCGGTCTTCGATGCGATGTGCCGTGCCGAGCGTTGCAGGTAGTCCGATACGGCCCAGTGGTATTTGTAGCCGAGCTCGCTCTTGATGAGATTGGCGACCGTCGGTGCGACACCGCCCAGCTGCACGTGCCCGAATGCGTCACGGGTACCGGCGTCGGCAAGAAAACGGCCGTCCGCATAGCGCGCTCCTTCGGAGACGACGATGACGCAATAGCTGTATTTGTCGACCGATTCTTTGACGCGTTTCAGAAATGCCTTCTGATCGAACGGCACTTCCGGAAACAGGATGATGTGAGGGGGGTCAGATGGCTTTGAACCAGCGAGTCCACCGGCCGCGGCGATCCAGCCAGCATGTCGCCCCATGACTTCGAGGATGAAGACCTTCGTCGAGGTTTCGCTCATCGACAATACATCCAGTGCCGCTTCCATCGTCGAGACGGCGACGTATTTCGCGACGGTACCGAAACCGGGACAGTTGTCGGTCAACGGCAGGTCGTTGTCGACCGTCTTCGGGATGCCAAAGCTCTGGATCGGATATCCGAGTCGCTTTCCGAGTTGTGAAACCTTGTGGGCGGTGTCCATCGAATCGCCGCCACCGTTGTAGAAGAAGTAACCGATGTCATGTGCGTCGAACACTTCGATCAAACGTTCGTATTGTGCACGGCTTTCGTCGAAGCCCTTGAGCTTGTATCGGCACGAGCCGAATGCACCACCCGGTGTGTGCCGGAGTTTTGCAATGTCACGTGTGGACT
>JAZFZN010000229.1:0-3567 GCA_036475515.1 Gammaproteobacteria bacterium | reverse complement strand
ATCGACTTTGAGACCCGGCACGCCCAACTGGCGATGTTGAATATCGGTCCGGATGGCCCGCTCAGCTGAAACGGGCGTGAGCGAGGGCGGTACCTCCGTTTTCAAAGAAGTTCTGAAGCGAGACCGGTTGATCGGTCTCGCTGCTCTCGTGTTGTTCGCCGCACTGGCTTGGTGGTACCTGCTCAGCGGCGCGGCCATGGATATGCCGGCGCTGTCAGACATGAACATGGACATGCCCGGGATGTCCGGTATGGCCGAGAGCATGGCCCGACCGACACCCTGGACAGCGCAGTACGCCTGGATCGTGTTCATCATGTGGTGGGTCATGATGATCGCGATGATGCTGCCGAGCGCCGCGCCGATGATTCTTTTGTACGGGCTCATCAATGATCGTCAGGCACAACGGGGCGGCACCTTTGTTCCTAACGGAATCTTTGCGCTCGGATACATCACGATCTGGGGTGTCTTCAGCGTAATCGCAACACTGTTGCAATGGCAGCTGGATCGCGTCGCGTTGATGTCGCCGATGATGCAGACCACCAGCGCGATACTCGGCGGCGGGATCCTGATCGCGGCCGGTGTCTATCAGCTGACTCCGTTGAAATACGCGTGTCTGAAACATTGTCGCGGTCCGATCGAGTTCCTGACCCGCCACTGGAGACCCGGCTACAGCGGCGCATGGCGAATGGGGATCGACCACGGGTTGTATTGTCTCGGTTGTTGTTGGGTGTTGATGGCGTTGTTGTTCTATGGCGGCGTCATGAATCTGTATTGGATCATCGGTCTGACACTGTTCGTGTTGCTCGAAAAAATCGCGCCCGCCGGACAGCTCGTCAGTCGCCTCAGCGGCGTCGTGTTGATCGCCTGGGGTGGTGTTGTACTCGCAGCGGCGACCGGTCTCGTTTCCTGAGGTTTGTGGCTTGGTGGAATTATCCGGAGTTGTATTGTGGTTGAAAACGGCGTGTGAACCCGCTTGTGTCAAGCGAGCTCTCAAGACTTCGCTGCTGATCGGTACAATCCTGGTCGCGATCAATCACTGGGACACATTCCTTGCGGGCGAAACGACACTCAGCCACTGGCTGAAAGTCGGTCTGACCTATCTGGTTCCCTACGCCGTGGCCACGGCAGCCGGCGTCAGCGCGACCCTCGAGGCGCGGCGGGCCAGCGGCGAGCTCGATTGATCGGAAGCTGCGCGGCCTTGCGGCGTCGGCGACAGTAGAATACTTGTTGGCAGTAGGGAATAAACACTTGCCCGACGTGGTCCAAACAGATATGCGTCCACCGCTTCTGCTTTCGCGCACTGCTTTCGCTTTTGTTGCAATTGGCTTCCTCCCCGGAGTATGTTTTCCGGCTGACACCGAAGATACGGGAGCTGCACTCAGCAGCTACGTCGAACAGATCGATGACAGCTATGCATGGGAGTTGCGTCGAAGCGATCTCTGGCGTGGTGTCGAATTCGCCGAACTGAAACTCACCTCCCAGACCTGGAAAGACATCACCTGGAAACACCAGCTGTACCTGATCCGCCCTGAGAACATCAGGACGGACGGTCGCCACGCGTTGCTCGTTATTGACGGCGGTCGTTGGAATCAGCGACTCGAACAGACTCCTTCCGAAGAACTGCCTTCTCGGGCCAAGCGCTACATGCGCATTGCGAAACGCGTCGGGACACCGGTTGCCGTCATTCGGCAGGTTCCGTTCCAGCCGATGTTCGACGGCATGACCGAAGATCACATCATCGCGTTTACTTTCGATCGCTACCTCGAGACCGGGGATCCGGAGTGGCCATTGCTGTTGCCGATGGTCAAGAGTGCGGTGCGCGCGATGGACACGATGCAGGAGTTTTCCCGAACTCACTGGGACACACCGGTGGAAACATTCACCGTCGCTGGCGCATCCAAACGCGGTTGGACGACGTGGTTGACCGGTGCGGTCGACGATCGGGTGACGGCGATCGCACCGATAGTCATCGACGTCGTCAACATGGCGCCCCAAATGGAGTATCAGGAGGCGGTCTGGGGCAGCATGTCGGAAGAGCTTGCTCCGTATACGGAGCTGAATCTGCACAGACGACTGGCGTCGGAGGACGGGCAGGCGTTACGCAGTATGGTCGATCCGTACGATTATCTGTCCGATCTCAACAAACCGAAGCTGATTGTCGTCGGTACGAACGACCGCTATTGGCCACTGGATGCGCTCAATCTTTATTGGGACGATCTGATCGGTCAAAAGCACGTGTTGTACATCCCGAACAACGGGCATGGTGTTAAAGACTACAAGCGCCTGTTCGGCAGTCTGAACGCTTTGCACTACCAGGCTGCTGGTTCGCGTCCGGCTCTGCCGGAGCTCGACTGGGTATTCGACGGCGAGGCCGATCGGGTGAGACTCGAGGTCAGTTCGGACGTACGACCGAAGAAAGTGCGCGCCTGGGTTGCACGTTCCGCAAACCGCGACTTTCGCGAGGCGACCTGGAAATCGCACAAGTTTCGAAAGGACGGAAAATTCTTTGTGTACGAACTGGATCTGCCGAATGACGGCTACCTGGCCTTGTTCGGCGAGGCTACATACGGCAAACGCCGCGAACGCTTCTATCTTTCAACGAATGTGCGTATTTTTGGTGCGTCCGTCGATGAATCCCCGAGATCCGACATCGCCCCATAACCCGGTCCCGACGATGGATGACGCTCAACGGGTGCGCTGCTAATATCGCGGCTTTCCTGATTGGCACAGCAATGAGTGACCGCTACCCCCACACGGAAGAGATCGAGGTTCATTACCCGACGACGGTGATGCAACGCCAGTTCAGCGACGTCGGTGAACTGAACGAGTCGCTGTTCCGTCTCGTGAAAAATCTGGAACAGAAGTACAAAGGTACGGAACACGACGCGGTCACAACGAAAACGGTGTCGACGCAGGGCGGTTTTCAGACGTCGACGAGCATGAATCTGTTTATGCTCGAAGACGAAGCGGTGGGCACGTTTCGTGATGAACTCGTGCTACCGGCAATCCGGGACTATCTGAAACACGTGTTCGGCGACGAGTCGGCGACGCTTGACCCGTGGCCAATCGGCTGGTCCAGCGTGCTTCATGAGGGAGACTGGCAGGGGCCGCATCTGCATCCAAGTGAAAAGAACGTCGCCAGTGCTGTCTACTATGTGCACCTGCCTGAAGACATGACCAATCCCGAGGGACACATCGAGTTCATCAACCCGCATCTCGCGTCTGTCCACCACGGGTTTTCGACAACGCGCAGGCTGGAGCCGGTTGAAGGGAAACTAATCGTGTTCCCACCTTATTACATGCACTACGTGCATCCGTTCCGTGGTGACGGCGAACGCGTCATCATCTCGTTCGATGTGCTGGCGCAGAAACCCGGGATGCAACTCGTGTTCTGAGCATGACGCCTGGGTTGGGACGGGTTGTGGGGCGATCCGTCAGTCGAGCGATCCACAGCATCTGATACAATTAAGGTTCACATTCAGATCGACCCACCATCCGTGAAAATCGCACTGATCTATGTTCTCTGTTTGCTGATACCCGCGACGTCGTTCGCGCTGTCGGTGCAAG
>JAZFZN010000228.1:0-2516 GCA_036475515.1 Gammaproteobacteria bacterium | reverse complement strand
TTCATAACAGTGTCTTTGAAAGTCCCGCGCGGATTGTAGCAGTTTGCAAGCGGCGCGGCGGCGGTCCAGACTTACGACTGAACCTGTCGGAGGACAACGATGCACCTGACACGAATCCTGGTATTTCCGGCGCTGGTTGCCTCATTGGTCGCCTGCAACATGGACGATTCATCGGCGGGCGGCACGTCATCCGCGAAGCTCGAAGATACCGAATGGCGGCTGGTCAGCATTGCCGGCGACGCGATTCCCGAAGGAGTCAGCGCGACCCTGACACTTGACACTGAAAGCGGCCGGATCGCCGGAAATAGTGGCTGCAACCGTTATTCTGGCGGTTACAGCCTCGAGGGCGAGACGCTGAGTACCGGGATGATGATATCGACGAAAATGGCCTGCCCCGGACCGGCGATGGAGGTCGAGACCCGCTTTCTGAAGGCGCTCTCCGACATCAAAGCTTACTCAATCGACGGCGACACACTGACGATCGAGACTGCAGACGGCGCACTGACTTTCCAGAAACAACAGTAAATCAACCGGTGTCCGTTTTCGCGATGGCACCGGTCACCGCAGGCCTTCCGTCTGGCCGAACTCACTCTGCTGCGGACTCCTGTTCCTCATCGTCGCCCCAGTCTGGAAGGCTCATGAACTCGTAGTGCGTTTTATTCGAAAGGTAACGGCCCGGCGCTATGTCCAGGTGTATCCCGGGTTGACCGTCGTCGGACACGCCCAGGAAAAGCCGCGATCGGTCTGTACGGAACAGCGTCAGCAGTGACACGCTGCGAATCTCCGAAAACGGGCTTCTGAACTCATACAAAATCGGCGCATCGGACGCCTGCACCGGTTTGGCAAACGGGGTGTCGTATTGGGTGCGCGGCAAACGTGCCGCGTCCTCGAGAGTCAAAGGCACCAGACCAACACTGTGAATCAGGTTGAGCCGGGTTCCCAGTTCGAACTGGCCGTCGAGAAAATCTGAGAACTCCGAACCGCCTGGCGGCTGGCCGGATTCGTCGGCCGCAAGTACGGGTCCGCCGAATACTGCAAGGTATCCACCGAGACAAACACTACCGATCAGGTCGTTTCTGTTCATGAGCACTGTTGCAAGCATCGTCGCGCTACATGGTGCGGTTCGATGCGACACAGCTCACATTATTACACCACCAAACGACTCGTTGAATTACTAGAATGCAGGAATTACTTGAACCGCGGAGGAATTGAGCCAGTCGAGCAACACCCGCCATCGTGAAAGTTTTGTTGCAAACGGGATCGACGCGTTGGCCGGGCTGGTCGACGGCAGAATATGTGGTTCCGGTCGGTCTTCGTCCAGTGTCGGCAATACCAGACGCTCAAAAGTCTGCGCTGCCTTGCGGCCGTTGAACGCCACGTGTCGGATCGACGGATGCGCGCGGAACAACGACGCGAAATCGTTCGCGCGCACCGATTTGTCATCGATTGCGGAGTCCAGACTTCCGTTGCGATCGCATCGGGCAATGACATCCCAGAGGGCGACGCCGGCTGCATTCAAGGCATCGCAGCGGTCAGGGTACGGCTGCTCCCTGTCGATACCGAACAGGGTTTCGACAAGCGGCCAGAACAGGTTGCGGGGATGAGCATAGTACTGGCCTGCCGCCAGCGAGGCCGCACCCGGCATCGATCCGAGTACCAGCACCCGCGGTTCCGATCCGATGCTCGCCGAAATGCAGGTCAAAGACATCGCCGCGACAACATGGAGACTATGTCTGACCCCGCAGGTGGTGCCAGGGACCTCTGATCGCAAGCGTAATGTGGTTGTCCTGAAGGTTGACGAAGAGGGTTTTCCCATCGGGCGAGAAACAGGCGCCGGCGAACTCAGAAGGCGTATACGGATTGTTTGCAATCCGGTAGATGTCGCCCGCGGGCGTCATTCCGAGCAAGGAGTTGTTCTCGTCCGAGTCTTCGCAACAGATCAGATCGCCCCAGGGCGCGACGTAGATGTTGTCGACGTGTTCGAACACTTCGGTGTCATACGACTCGTAAAAGAGTTCGATCGTGCCTGGCTCTCCGCGTTCATCCGCCGCTGCCTCGAAACGACTTGGACGATAACGGAAAATCTGACCGGCCCCGATCGGCCCGCCGGCTGTCGCCGCCCAATAGACCTCACCGTTTCCGAACCACATGCCCTCGCCGCGTGCGAACAGTGCAGCGCCGTCGGCGAGTCCGCGCAACCGCAATGTATCGTCCGGTGAATCGACGTCGTCGAGGTCGATCCAGCGCACCGGGTAGCTGCGATCCCGCTCGACCGGGGACTGTTCGAGACCCCGCCCTTGCGGCCAGTTGCGGGTGTCCCGTCCGGGTTCCTCTGCAAACGCGAGTGCCTGCAACCGACCACCTTTATGCAGTTTACCGCGACGGTCCGGAATGAACCTGTAAATCAGCGAATCTCCCTCGTCCTGGGTCTGGTAGACGATGCCAGTGCGTGGATCGACCGCGACCGCTTCATGCTTGAAACGACCCATAGCCGTCAACGGCCGTGGTCGGGTCAG
>JAZFZN010000227.1:0-2631 GCA_036475515.1 Gammaproteobacteria bacterium | reverse complement strand
TGGCCAGCTCCCGCGCATATGCAACCGATTCGTCGGCAGCCGTATCGATGTCCTGTGGCAGGTCCAGACGCACGAACACGGTCGTGCCACTGCCGTCTTCTGCGAGCAACGAACCCACGAGTCCCGGTTCGACGCTTGCAATCTGGCGCAACCGTTCGATCGCTGCGGCATCGAGTGCGTCCGGGTCGTCGATCAACGCCTCCACGTACAGATCATCTTCGACGGACCAGGTGTGCTGATGATTGGCGAGTGACGAAGAGCGCGTTGCAAACGGGATGCGCCAGCCTTCCTCGGTCAGGTCGTAGATCAGCCTCAGTGTTTCAGGATCGTACAGGTCGCCATCGTCCGGCAGGATGACAAACCCGACGGCATCTTCCTTTGTAAACGTGTCTTCCAGTACTTCCAGCGCTGCGAGTTGCGGGTTGTCGTCACTGAAGTAGACGTGGAAGTCGTCGTCGATCGTGAGTCGTGTCGCACCGGCCGCGACGACGAACACCGCGAGTACGGAAAGAATCACCGTCGTGCGGTGGTGTCCGAGCAACCAGTCGAGATAGGACTGAAGCAAGTTCAGCAGAACGCGTAGGCGGCGTAGCCGACCACCGACCTGCGGTCTCCGGCTGTGTCACCGGAATTACGCAGATCGAGACGCGTTGGTTGCAGATCGTGCCGGTGTGCGTAGGACAACAAGCCGTTCAGCGGACGACAACCACAGGCGTTCTCGGGCCCGATGCTTTCGTGTTGTAACGATTCGATCGCCGTCGCCGTCTCGTGGTCGATCATGCGTGCCGTGTTGTAGTCGTGATAGTGGCTGAGATCGGTACTGATCACGAACAAGGTATCGGGTCCGCCGAGCATCTCGAACACCGTTGCGACTTCTTCCGGCTTCGCTTCTCCGACAACCAGCGGTACCAGCAGGAAGTCATCGAGGACGGTCTGTAGGAACGGAATCTGTACTTCGATGCTGTGTTCGGATGCGTGTGCGATGTCGAGTACGTTGACACAGTCGAGTTCGGACAGTTGCCGGGTCGCTGCGTCGTCGAGCGGGACCTGACCGAGTGGTGTCTCGTATGCCGATGCGCCGGACAGTGCGATACCCGTGAACGGTACCCGGTGGGACGGTCCGGCGACGACGACCCGTCTGATCCGGTCTGCAATCGCGGTCAGTGTTGTATAGGCAGATGCCGCAATCGGTCCGGAATAGACATAGCCGGCGTGTGGTGCGACGAGTGCCAGTGGCTCGATGTCCGACGGCCTTGCGAGCCGCATCAGACCGTTGAGCTCAGCACGCAAAACAACCGCATCGGCCGGATAAAAATATCCGGCCACGGCAGGCGTTCGTACGCTTGATTTTCCCCCTGACGGGTTCATGATCTGAGTATAAACCGCGACTCGACTGCCGCGGTGGGGCATCTCCTGAAATGGGCGCCGAACCTGCAACGACAGAGCTGGGACCAAACCTCGTTGCGACGCGTTACTGGCACCAGCTCGATGACGGACGCATCCAGTGCGACGTGTGCCCGCGGGCCTGCAAACTGCGTGAAGGCCAGCGTGGATTGTGTTTCGTGCGTGCCCGCCAGGACGATCAGATCGTTTTGACGTCCTATGGACGATCGAGTGGTTTCTGTATCGACCCGATCGAGAAAAAACCACTGAATCATTTCCTGCCGGGAACGCCGGTGCTGTCGTTCGGCACAGCCGGTAGCAATCTGGCGAGCAAGTTCTGTCAGAACTGGGACATCAGCAAGTCGCGCGAGATCGACACGTTGGCCGATGCCGCTTCACCGGAGACGCTGGCGCTGTCGGCGCAACGACTGAACTGCCGAAGCATTGCGTTCACTTACAACGATCCGGTCATTTTCATGGAGTACGCGATCGACGTCGCAGATGCCTGCCGGGAACAGGGTGTACACAGTGTTGCGGTCACGGCCGGCTACATCTGTGCAGAACCACGGGTCGAGTTCTACCAGCACATGGACGCGGCCAACGTCGACCTGAAAGGGTTCACCGAACGGTTCTACAAGAAGATCTGTGGCGGGAAACTCTCCGATGTTCTCGATACGCTCGTGTATCTGAAACACGAAACCGATGTCTGGTTCGAGATCACGAATCTGTTGATCCCGGACGAGAACGACTCATCCGAAGAACTCGAGTCGATGTGCAAGTGGATCGTCGACGAGCTCGGAATCGATGTACCGGTGCATTTCACGGCGTTTCATCCGGACTGGAAGATGATGGATAAACCGCGTACACCAGCCTCGACGCTGACGCGTGCCCGCGAGATCGCTTTGACACACGGAATCCGCTACGCGTACACCGGCAACGTCCATGACAAAACCGGTGGCACGACCTCTTGTCATTCCTGTGGCGCGGCGCTGATCGTAAGAGACTGGTACCAGTTGCTGGCGTGGAATCTCGACGACCAAGGCCGTTGTCTCGAATGTGGCACGGCCTGTGCCGGTGTGTTTGACGGCCCACCGGGTACCTGGGGACCACAACGAATGCCGGTTAGACTGAGTATGTAGGTCCACCTGGAAACAGTGGACGCGCAAACCGCATAAACCGGGGTCAGAGAGTATTTTTTAAATAATTTATTATTAGATAGTACCGAAGTATAAGAACAGACAAAGAAAA